>JBGQDJ010000158.1:0-6427 GCA_041495805.1 Geobacteraceae bacterium | reverse complement strand
GGTACGACCACACCAGCACCAACGGCGATTTCTGGAGCCCCAGCTTGGGGATCACCTACACCCTCCTTGAGAAGACCATCTTACGTGCCTACGCTGCCCGGGGGTTCAACACCCCCCCCCTGTTTGACACCTTCGGGGACGGCTTCTTCTCCCTGGCCAACCCGGACCTCAGGCAGGAGGAGGTCTGGTCCTATTCCGCGGGGGTGGAGACATCCGCTGCCGGTTTCATCTGGTTCAAGGCCACCGGCTTTCTCCACTATATCCGGGACGTAATCTCATCCGAAGAGATATCACCCGGCGTTTTCACCTTCATCAACAGCGGCAGGCAACGCCGACAGGGGGTGGAGGCGGAGCTGCGAACGGTCCCCCTCTTTCACACCTCCCTCATGGCCGGCTTTGCCTTTATCGACGCCAAGGACCGGGACACAGGACTTCGCATCCCTAATGTCCCCCGCCACACCTGGGATGTGGGGATCGATTACAGCGACAGCGACATCCTCCGGGGGTCGCTGCGCGGCCACTATGTCTGGTGGAACGCGGAAGGTTCCTTGAACGCCAGATACAAGGCGATGATCTGGGACCTGAACCTCTCCAAAAGGTTCTTTGAAAATGGCGACACGGCCCTGGAGGCATTCTTCACCGCCCACAACCTCTTCAACGGCTCCCAGTACCTGGACGGTCTCTTCCCGAACCCCCGTCGCTGGTTTGAGGGGGGGGTGAGGTGGAGATTTTAAAGTCGCGACAAATTGTCTTCCCTTAATATTTATGATCTGATATATATTGAGTTATAAAAAAACATAAAGGTTACACTGGGAAATAACGGAGCAATTGTGACTCCATACACCAATATTGAATTGAATATACTGTTATAAAAATAAATAACATCCCTTATCGGGACAAATCCAACGTAAATAAGGAGGTCGTCATGGAAAGAAACGAAGTCATCGAGATCCTGGATGCAGGGAATGAAGGTCCGGTCATCGGCCCGGAGGCCTATTGTTGTGGAGGCACATTTACCTTCTACAGGAAGTGAACCACCCAGTATATCCTTGAATGAGGGGGAGAAAAGTCCCCCTTTTTTATTTCCATCTCCAACATGCGCCTTTCCCATTTCATAAAAATCTACCCCTGCCCCGACGATCCCGGCAAAATACTCCTCTACTCCACAAAAAAGGGTTCGGCCATACTTGTCCCGAAATCCCTCCTTGAATCGATTGAGAGCGGCAATCTGGGTGAAGAAAACCGGGAGACCCTTGCCCGCCTCGGCTTCCTTGTCCCCGACATCGAAGCGGAAAAGAGCGAGATGCGGAAGGCCTTCGCCGAGGCGAACCGGCTGAACGCGAAGTTCACCGCCCAGGTGGTCCTCAACCTGGACTGCAACCTGGCATGCACCTACTGCTACGAGGGGGGGATGAAGGGGCGCCGCTACATGTCCACTGAGACAGCCTCCCTCCTCGCCGAACTGGCGGAAAACGGATATATCGCCCGGGGCAAGGGTGTAGATCTCTGCTATTACGGCGGCGAGCCTCTCATGAGTGTCGATCTCATCGTCTCTCTTTCGGAGCGGCTGCAAAAGACCACGGCGGAGAAAGGGACTGGCTACTCCTTTAGCATTGTGACCAACGGCACCCTCCTCAACGCCACCATGGTGGAAAAACTCCTGCCACTGGGGTTCACCGGCGCGAAGGTGACCCTGGACGGGCCCAGGGAGAATCACGACCTCTTCAGGCCATTTGTTTCGGGAAAGGGCTCCTTTGATCTCATCGTCTCCAATGTGAAGGAGGTCTGCGGTCTTACAGACATCCAGGTGGGGGGTAACTACACAAGGGAGAACTACCGGGAATTCCCCCGCCTCCTCGATATTTTACTGGAGGAAGGGATCACCCCGGATAGGATATCCCTGATCAAGTTCGACCCGGTGACAAAGAGCGGCGGGGAATTCCCTCTTCCCGAGTTCAACGAGGGGTGTGCCTCCACGGACGAGCCGTGGCTCATGGAGGCGGGGATGTTTCTCCGGGAAGAGATACTCAGACGGGGCTTCCACACCCCCAGGGTTGGGCCTGCCGCATGCATGATCGAGAACCCGCATGACCTGGTGGTGAACTGGGACGGCACACTCTTCAAATGCCCCGCCTTTCTGGGGTGGAAGGATTTGGCGATCGGCGATCTGGAAACCGGCATCTCAGATTACACGGAAACCCACAACATGGATGTCTGGAAAAAGGAGGAGTGCCTCGACTGCGCCTACCTCCCCCTCTGCTTCGGCGGCTGCCGTTTCCTGAAGCTCCTGCGTAGCGGCAGGATAGATGACGTTGATTGCCGCAGGGCATATCTGGACGAGACTCTGGAAGAACTGGTGAGACAGGACCTGAAGTACCAGCCGAAAAGGAGTCTGAAATAAAACAGCCGCATGGTAATCTGACAGGGCTCAAGACGAGCCAGATCAAGGGGCTGGAGAGACTCTACCGCCGCAGGGTCCCCCCTTGCGACCTGCTGACCCTCGACCTGGCCAGGGAGTTAGTCGAACTCTCCGGAGAGGTCCGCCGCCAGACAGGCATCCTCGTCAACCGCTTCGGCGAGGTGGAATATGTGATTGTCGGCGATGAGCGGAGCATATTCATCCCCGGTCTCCCTGATTATCCCCTTGGGAAAAAGCGCCTGCGCGGTCTGCGCTTCATCCACACCCATTTGAAGGGTGAGCCACTCACTGACGACGACCTGACCGACCTGGCGATGCTCCGTTTCGACCTGATCGCCGCCATTCTTTTGCCCCCGGACGGTTCCCAGCCTTCCATCCAGATCGCCTCCCTTCTAGCTTCAACGGATGCAAAGAGTCCCTACCGTGTGGAGAGACCGCAACCATTAAACACTCTCCAGCTGGATTTCGCCGCCTTTGTGAGGGAACTGGAAAACTCCCTGGAGAAAGCACTCAAGGGGGGGGAAGAGATACGAGGCGGCGAGGAGCGCGGCATACTCATCTCCGTCACGAAACAGGCCAGGGAAGAGGCGGAGGATTCCCTCGAAGAGTTGAAGGAGCTTACCAGGACAGCCGGGGTCGAGGTGCTCGACACTGTCATCCAGCGCCCACGCCAGTTGAATGCGCGCTACCTGATGGGTGAAGGGAAGATACGGGAGGTGGTGATCCGCGCCCTTCAGCTCGGAGCGACGCTCCTCATCTTCGACCAGGAGCTCTCCCCCACCCAGGTCCGCTCCATTTCCGCGATTACGGAACTGAAGGTAATTGACCGTAGCCAATTGATACTCGACATATTTGCCCGCCGGGCCAGGAGCCAGGACGGCAAGGTGCAGGTGGAACTGGCGCAGCTCAAATACATCCTCCCCCGCCTCACCGGCCGGGGGGTGCAGATGTCGCGCCTTATGGGGGGCATCGGCGGACGCGGTCCCGGTGAGACCAAGCTGGAGATCGACCGGAGGCGGATCCGCGACCGGATCGCCAGGCTGGAGAGGGACCTGGAGGAGCTTTCCGGCGGCCGCTACCAACGCCGCCAGAAGCGGGTGAAAGCAGGGCTACCGATTGTCTCCATCGTTGGCTACACCAACGCAGGCAAGTCCACCCTCCTCAATACCCTGACCAAAAGTTCCGTCTTTACCGAAAACCTCCTCTTCGCCACCCTCGACACATCCACCCGAAGACTCCGCTTCCCCCGCGAGCGGGAGGTGATAATCACCGATACCGTCGGTTTTATCCGCTCCCTCCCCAAGTCGCTTATGGGCGCATTCAAGGCAACACTGGAGGAGCTGCAGGACGCCGACCTTCTCCTCCATCTTGTCGACTGTGCAACACCTCGCTTCGAAGAGCAGATCACCCAGGTGGAGCAGATCCTTGCTGATCTTTCCCTGGCGGACAAACCGAGGATTCTCGTTTTCAACAAGTCGGACCGATTGGCGGAGATGAAACTGAGAAATCCCCTGGCATTCATGAAGGTCCGTCAGCTTGCTCGAAGATTCAAGGCAATTTACATATCCGCATTGGATGCAAAGAGCCTTGATCCCCTCCTGGGCGAGATGGAGCGGCGTTTCTGGGCCTCCTGACTTTACCGTAATCCATATAATCAGTTAACATGCATTAATATAAATGGCTTGCCAAGATTGACAGTAGTGTCAAATTCATCTATACTCAGCTTCTCGTATATCCTTCCATCACCATTAAAGGATTGATTCGTTTATAGAAATAACTATGAAAACAATCATTACAATATTGATCACTTTTCTGCTGACTTCACCCCTGGCCGCCGCAGAACTCCCTTCAGCCGCTGGAAAGGGAGCATCGGCAGTCGCTTCTCTTGCGGATGCATCCGGTGATTTCGGTGCGAACACGGATGTTCAAAACATAAGAGTCGCTGCCCTTTCCCAGGAAGAGCGCCTGGGCCATGCCCTCGAGCTGCAACCTTCGGATCTGTTTACCCTGGAAGAGGAGAACAAGGTTCCGGATGATCTGGAACTCAAACTTCCGGAAGAAGAGCTTCCAGCGTCGGACATCCCTCTTACCCTCAACAACAAGGTGCAATACTTCGTCGATTATTTCCGGACAAATGGCAGGGACGCCTTTGCCCGCTGGCTTTCACGCTCGGAACGCTATATTCCGATGATGAAGCAGGTGCTGAAAAAGGAAGGTCTCCCCGAGGACCTTGTTTATGTGGCTATGATCGAAAGCGGCTTTTCCCCACATGCCTATTCCGTTGCCAGCGCCGTCGGCCCCTGGCAGTTCATGTCCGCCACGGGCAAGAGATATTCGCTGCGCATCGACCAGTGGATAGACGAGCGCCGCGACCCCCTGAAATCCACCATCGCCGCCGCCATGTACCTCAAGGAGCTGTACGGCATCTTCAACAAGGACTGGTACCTTGCCGCCGCGGGATATAATGCAGGAGAAAACAAGATCCTGCGGGCCATAAATATGTACGAAAGCAGGGACTACTGGCAGCTTTCCAAGGGGTCCTACCTGAAGCGCGAGACCAAGGATTATGTCCCGCGGCTTCTGGCTGCCGCGATAATCGCCAAGGAACCGGCAAGATACGGTTTTGCCGATGTGGCCTACCTCCCCCCCATCGAGTTCGACACCGTTGTAATTCCCTCGCGCACCGATCTGGATCTGGTTGCGAAGGTCTGTAATATCCCCTATCAGACCATCCGAGATCTGAATCCGGAACTGCGCAAATGGAGCACTCCACCCGACTACCCCAATTATGAGCTGAAGATTCCGTTGGGCAAAAAGGGGTTGTTTGATGCGGAGTTCGCCAAGATCGCGGAAGATAAGCGATATCTTGAAAAAGTCCTATATACCCGCTACAAGGCAAGGAAACAGGATACACTGGCGACTGTGGCCAAACGTTTCGGCGGCACCCAGCAGGCACTTGCCGAGTTGAACCATCTCAAAACCGGTTCGAAACTGCGCGGAAGGTCACTTATTGTCCCGGTTCTCATTGCTTCCAGGGATGGCGAGGCGGAGGGGAAGCAGGTAGTGGCAAAGGTAAGGAAAGAGGAGACCAGGGAGTTTAAAAAATATTACACGGTAAAAAAAGGGGATACACTCATAACCCTGGCCAGGCGCTTCAATGTGTCCGCCAGGCTCCTGGCGGTATGGAACAATCTGAAGGAAAAGGTTGCGCTCCGTCCGGGCAAGCGGATTATTGTCGCCAGATATATGGAGAAAAATGGAGAAATGGCCCCGGTTGCGGGGGATAACGGTTAAATGTCAAAAATTCAAAACGGTCTTTCCGAGAGGACACAATTATATGTATAACATATTCATTTCCCAGGTTGCGGCTACTGTCGTCTTCCTTATTCTGTATCTGGTTGCCGGGCTCACATGGTGGGGCGCGCTCTTGATCGCATTGCCGGTCTTCATAGGCTGCTTCTATCTGCTCGCCCGTTTTATCATGAAAAAAGTTACTGCAATTATGGAGACGGCCGCCAGGGACCTCCAGGGCCAGCGTGTGGAAAAGGCGATCCGCGAGATGCAGGGCGCCTTCAAGTACGGCAAATGGCAGCTTACCGTCAGCGGCCAGATCAATGCCCAGATCGGCATGGTCCACTACATGAAGAGGGAATTCTCCACAGCCTTCCCATATCTGGAAAAGGCGTTCGTAAAAAACTGGGCCGCCATGGGGATGCTTGCCATAAGTTATATGAAGAGGAACAAGAACGATAAAATGAGAGAGATCTTTGAAAAGGGGGTCCAGGCATCCCCTAAGGAACCGCTTCTGTGGAACCTTTACGCATATTGCCTGGTTGAAACCGGTGATTCGACAAAGGCCCTGGAAGTTCTTGTAAAAGGATTGAAGAAGATTCCCGGCGAAGAGCGTATCAAGAATAACCTGGATGCACTGCGTGATGGGAAAAAGATGAAGATGAAAAGCTTCGGGGATATGTGGTTGCAGTTCCATCTTGAGCGTCCCAATGTGGT
>JBGQDJ010000157.1:0-6428 GCA_041495805.1 Geobacteraceae bacterium | reverse complement strand
CCCCCCTGTAACATACACACTCCGGGGCATCTTCAGGGGGGACACCTGCATCTATGAGAGCCTGCACGGGAATTTCGTCAACGACCTTACATTCCTGACATGTCCTTCTCGCCAATCGTTGCGCGGTAATGAGATTCACAGCCGAGGCGACGAGAAAAGGCTCGACACCCATGTTAAGCAGGCGGCTTACGGTTGCCGGGGCATCATTGGTGTGCAGCGTCGATAGCACCATATGGCCGGTCAATGCGGCCTTGACCGCAATCTCCGCGGTTTCGAAGTCCCGTATCTCCCCGATCATGATGATGTCCGGGTCCTGGCGCAAAAATGATCTGAGGGCCGTCGCAAAGTTAAGGCCGATATCTTCATGCATCTGCACCTGGTTGATGCCGGCGAAATTGAACTCTACAGGGTCTTCGGCAGTGGAGATATTTTCAGTGCTCTTGTTCAGTTCTGAAAGGGCGGAATACAGGGAAACCGTCTTGCCGCTCCCTGTAGGTCCGGTCACCAGAACCATGCCGAACGGTTTATGGATTTCTCTTTTGAAATGGGTCAGGGACTCGGCCTCGTAACCAAGCTTGGTCATATCCAGCTGCAGACTGGATTTATCCAGGAGCCGCAGGACGATCTTTTCGCCAAACAGGGTGGGAAGGCAGGAAACACGATAGTCCATATCCTTGCCGCCGCCAAGCTTTATCTTTATCCGTCCGTCCTGGGGAAGACGCCTTTCAGCGATATCCAGTTCGGCCATGATTTTTATCCGGGACGTCAGGGCGTTTTTCAATTTGAGGGGAGGTTTCATGACCTCATACAAAACACCGTCGATACGATAGCGGACCCGGAAAACTCTTTCATATGGCTCTACATGGATATCGCTCGCCTTCTTTTTTATTGCATCGGTGAGGATCAGGTTGACCAGCTTGACAACCGGAGCATCCTCGGTTGCCCTCTCAAGTGAAGAGATATCTACATCTTCTTCTTCACCGACCACCTCGATATCTTCCATCTCCAGACCGCTCATAACATCAGCCAACGATGCGGACTGGTCATAAAACTTGTCGATGGAAGTTTTTATGGCCGTCTCTGATGCAACGACCACTTCCACATTGTAACCGGTCATGAACTTAATATCGTCTATCGCGAAAATGTTCGAGGGATCGCTCATGGCGATGATCAGGGTAGAGCCGGCCCTGTTGACAGGAATTATCTGATATTTCTGGGCTATTTCGACAGGTATTGTCTTGATTACCGCGGGGTCTACTTCGAAGTCGTTAAGATTGATGGAGGGAACACCATACTGCTTGGAGAGAAATGAGGTAAGGTCCGGCTCACTGATCAATCCATTCTTGATGAGAATAGAGCCAAGCCTGCCGTGGCTTCCTGCCTCTTTTTGCTCATCAAGCGCCTTTGACAGTTGCTCTTTGGTGATCAGATTGTTTCTGACCAGGAGCTCTCCAAGCCTGCTTGCATGCATATCAACCCCAACCGGTTAGATTTCTAACGAAAAATAGTATTTTGATTGATCACTTATGTCAAGCATTACTTGACTTTTAAGTGTTAAAAGTCACTTTTCCATGATATTTTTTTACAAATTGAGGGGATCGTCTCCAAAAGCCTCATTTCCACGAATGTAAATCCGGGAAAAGAGAACGGATTATCGGGAAGCAAAACCTCCAGATAATTACATTTTACCAAGAAGTTACCCTTTTCATTTTGTCCCGAATCCGCTTAATGTTGTTTCAATCTGGGACTTAAGCTCAGGGGCCATCTTTTCCGCAAGCCTCAACTCTGCTATTCCCTCTTCTTGTCGTCCAAGACGCATGAGGGTCTCGCCGCCCTCCAAGTGAGAATAGGCGTAGATCAATATTGCCTTGCTCGTGTCCAGATCTCTGAAGAACATTCCGCCGCTCAGTCCTCTGAGTGAATAGAGGTTCCATGCTGACAGGTCGGGCACTAACTGTGTGCTGCTGATTCCCCGTTGCAAATGGTAGCAAATCCCCTGTTGCTGAAACAGGAAAAAGGTGAACGCCACCGAATAACGGGTAGAAAAGTCGATATAAATTGGCCGCTCGTCAATCTGTTCGGCAATTGCCACCTTCAAGACGTTTTCAGGCGTTTGCGTGTCAAGGGGGATCGTCCTTAGCGCACTCTGCCGGAAAAGATCGGGAAATGTATCGAGATACCATGGGAAAACCAGATGAGGGGTATGAATTAAGGGAACATCTTCCCTCATCCTCTCCACCCCTTGTAGATACCAGAGCGGGAATGCGCCACTGTCTCCCCAGGTGTAAAGAACTGCCCGTTCTGGAAGGGTGCGGAGGGTATTGTTCGCATAATCATAGGCGATGTAATTAATGTGCTGATCATTTTCCGCATAGTGGAGAGCACATACAGTCAAGGGGAGGGCCAAGAGAGTGAGTACGGCGGCCGTCTTTACCGGCAGGGTGCGGAGTTTTCCCGGCGTAAGCCAGGAAAGACCCGTCTGTAACAGAGCGAAGAGGCCAAGTCCGATAAACACGGCAGAGAAGAGGTAAAGAGGAGTGAAGAACTCCTCGGTGAGAAAGATCATCTCCGCAGGAGTGTTTAAGTAGCCGATTATAATCAACAGAAAAAATACAACCCCTATCAGGTAAGCAATTATCTCGTCCCGACGTTTCCTGAGAAATGCAACCATACCGATCAACAGAAGAGCCACACCAACCCATGTGAATTCATGGGAGATGTTGAAGGCATTCAATTGCGTCCAGAACAGTGATAATTCACGGTCGGGTTTTTCCACTGGATACCCCCGCCGCAGAAAATGCCAGAGAAACTGCGGCAGGGTCTTGGGGTCCCCCCAGTTCAGGAGCGGATTCCGTGTCGCCCGGATCGGCAGGTGAAGATGTATGGAGAAACCGATAATCGCGAAAGCTACAACCAGCGCCATCTCTTTGATGCGAATGATCAGTCGCCAATCCATGGCAAGGATAAGAAAGGCATATGCCGGTAGGAGCAGAACCATCGTCTGATGGGCGCCGAATGCAAGCCCGCAGAGAAATGCCCCGTGATAGATATATGCTGGATGGTCATCGCCTGCACGATAACTTTCGCGCCATCGTATAAGTAGATAAAAGATCATTGCACTCAGGAATGACAAGAGCGGATAAGGCTTGTCGTGGTTGGATTGCAGCCATAGCCTGGCGGAAAAGGCAAAAGTCAGGGAAGCGCTGAGCGCGATTGCCCGTTTGCAAAATTCTGAAAAGACCCCGTCCTCAGACAATACTTCATCAACCAGCAGATGTGAAACCAGCAGGTATACGCCATAACAGGCGATGGCAGCGGAAAGAGCGGTGGCAATGTTGACCCGAAAGGCGATATTGCCGAACGGAAGATAGGTAAAGGGTTTGGCATAATTGATAAAGAGAGGATACCCGGGTGAGTGTGCGGAGCCAAGAGATTGTATGGCCGTTATGAATTCTCCGCTATCAAAAAAAGTAACAGAAGGCGCCAGCGTCAACAAATAGATAGAGAATGGAACTATCACAGAAAGAACTGCCATAGAATCAATTCTTTTCAAGTAAGAATCTTTAATCAGCGGAAAGCCCTCCTGTCAGGATTTGCTTCTTATTTCCGAAAGCGAAAATTTATCTTTCCATAGACAATAAATTCCCATGAGAATAACAGGGAAAAAACTGACCCCGTGAATGATCAAAGCAATACTCAGCGCCTTTTCCTTCTGGATGTTAAAGGCCATTATCCCGTAAACACAGGCAGCGTGGTATGTTCCCACATATCCCGGAGAAGCCGGCACCATCACGGCAAAGACCAGAAAAACCATGATAAACATAGAGGCAGTTATGGGGAGGAAAATGCCGAAAGCGCGGAGCAACAGGTCCACTGGCCAAATGGCAAAAAACCATATAACAAGAGATGTGAAGATCAAGGCAAAAAGATCCGCTGGTCTGGAAGAAAGGCGCAATCCCTTTATAAAAGAACCAAGCAGGGGGATGACCCTCTCAGAAACCTTTACAGGAAAAGGCTTCAAAAGTTTTGCAATCAGGGTGATAGTCTGCAGAGTTCTCTTTTTCAGAGTAATGAGAAAAAAAACAATGGCGATATAAATTACCAGGGTGACATACCCCCCAATGACAAGACCTTCTTGCACGTGTTCCATGCCAGGGGGGAGCTTTACTGTAAAAAAAGTGACTAGAAGTATCAGGAGAACCGTGAACCCGTCAAACAGACGGTCCACCACTAGAGTCGCAAAAACCGCGCTTGTGTCCAGACCTTCCTTTTCTCCCAGGACATAAGCACGGACGAATTCACCCAGTCTTGCCGGCAACAGGTTATTTGCCATATAGCCGATGATGGTAGCGGGAAAGAGGTTTTTCAGGCGCGTCTTTTTCAGGGGTAAAAGGAGATACTTCCAGCGTACCGCCCGGAAAAAGTAGCTGACAAAGGTAAAGAACACTGCCGGCAGCAGGTAACGATAATCCATCTCCCTGAAGGCGTTCAGCAACTTATGGAAATCGATTTTTCGAAACAACAGAAAAAGAAAGAAAATACTTATAGCGATCCCGATCCAGAGTTTTTTGTCGGGAGACCTTTTTGACATATTAATCCTTACCCCGAGACTCGTAATATTCAATAATTGCCGTCTCACTCAAGACCTCCCTGCAGCGCGCCACATCTGCTTCAATGGCTCTCTGCAAGGTTGCAGCATCGGGAAATTTCCTTTCATCACGTACTCTTTCAATAAAAAAGATCTCCATATTCCGCCCATAGAGATCTCCTGCAAAATCGAAAATAAATACTTCAATGGAAATTGCTTCATCGTCAAAGGTGGGGTTGGGGCCGATGTTGCATGCCCCATCATACATCTTTTGATTTATCTTCACCTTAACGGCGTAAACACCGCATTTGGGGATCAGTTCCTTTTCAGTCTGCAGATTGGCAGTAGGAAAACCTAGCGCCTTGCCGCGATTATGCCCGTGAATGACCTTGCCCTTAATGGAAAATTGTCTCCCCAGCAGAGCTACCACGCCCCTGACATTTCCGTCCATTATCATCTTACGGATATTGGTGCTGCTGAAGATGGTTTTCCCGTCCCATATCGGTTCCAGAACCTCCACGGCAAAACCGAATTCCTTGCCCAGTTGACGCAAAAGCCCTATATTGCCTTCCCTGTTCCGTCCAAAGGCATAATCATATCCTATAATCAGCTTTTTTATTCCGAGTGTCCGAACCAGAACGTCACTTACAAATTCTCTGGCGGTTAGAGCGGCAAAATGCTTGGAAAAGGGAATAACAACAAGATAGTCAATACCTGAAGCTTTCAGTAGCAGTTCTTTTTCTTCATAGGTGCTGATCAGGCGGAGCTTTTTCCCGGATGGAAGCACCTTGAGGGGATGGGGAGCAAATGTGATTACTACTGAAACACCGCCTAGGTCAGCAGCGGCATTTTTAAGCTGCTGAAAAATCTTTCGATGCCCCAGATGCACACCATCAAAATTGCCAATGGTGGCAACCGGGTTTTTCAACTCCCTGATATGTGAAATGTCTCTTATAATTTCCATAACAAGCGATAAATATTACTTAAAATACCTTTTTTGTCAAAGTATTTCTAGGCTCGGCCAGCTTGCTACCTGATTCTCATAGATTTGCAAAATAATATAATTGACAATAAACCATTATCTCTGTTATTTTGAAAAATTCTATATCAACTACTGCGCACATCTCAGTTCGTGCAGTTTTTGTTTAAATCATAGGACCGACATGCAATCGTGTGGTCCGTTTTTTATCCCTGAAGCGATACACTTAACAGCAAGGAACAAGGAGAAGAAAAGTGAGAAGATTAGGAAGAACCTGCATCGAATGCAACAGCGGCATCATTGGTAAGACTGAGGAAAGAGAACTTCGGCAGTTTCACTTCGAGAAGATCGAATTCGCCTGTGGCGCGACCCTTGAGTCCTTTCACACCTCAAACGGCAACGTTTCACGGGCTATACACAGCGGCTGTACAGCACCGGAATAGCTTCAGTCGAAACATTTCCTCACCCGCAAGGGCCGGCATTCCAGCCGGCCTTTTTTTACTCCCGCAGCAAATAATTTCACATAATAAGACTTCAAGCGCTGGTCTGCGTCGGAATTTCTAGTAAAATTAAATCAAAGGCAAATTGCAATTGCTTCGGATCTTTTCGCGTTTATGCATGCAAGGCGGAAAAGATGTATCGATGAGCTGCCTTACAGAAACTCCGCACATATGGTATGGAATGATTGAAGCCATATTAGAAGAATAAATTTGGCTTATGGCGGCTGGTCAACTGCGGGAGGAGAGGTGCACAATGATTGAAATGAATACCTTGAGAGACGACAATTCCAAAATCAGGCATCTGATTGAAATGGATAAAAGTTCCTTGCCGGCTGATGGAGGAGAAAAATACAACCGACTG
>JBGQDJ010000156.1:0-6439 GCA_041495805.1 Geobacteraceae bacterium | reverse complement strand
TTAATTGAATAGTGACCCTAGGGTGATATGTAGAGAAAAGTAATACTATGTGGCGAAAAGGGGCAACAAAACAGAAGCATGTCAGGTTACTATGTTTTTTAAGTGTAGAGAAAGTCAACAGTGATGGGAAAAGCAACATTTATGTCCGAAAATGTTATCCACCAACACCAGCCATGTCAAAAGGAGAATGATCTGCATGGCAAGCAGTTATCTGGTGCCTATCAGGTTTGCTGGTAACGATTCCTCGCAGGGCTTCAAGTAGGCTGCTTGTGTCTTTCACTCCGAGATAGGGTTTAAGGTCTGTTTCTTCTGCTGAAAAGAGGCATCCCTTGGCAACCCCTGTCGAGGTCACTCTTATGCGGTTGCAATTCTCGCAGAAATGTCCGGAAACAGGTGAAATGATGCCTATTTTGCCGATCCCGCCCTCAATCAGGTATTCCCGTGCCGGACCGGCCAGTTCATTCCGCACAATCGGGGTGCAGTTGTATCTCTTGCCTATCTGGGTCAGGATCTCCTTACAAGGCAGAATCAAGGCCTGCCAGTTTTTCTCCTTGATGGTTGGCATGTATTCAATAAAGCGAATTGTGTAAGGTTTACTGATGGCAAGTGATGCAAAATCGACGACCTCAGTATCATTGACCCCACGCATTACCACCATGTTGATCTTAATGGGAAAGCCGGCTTTTTCGGCGGCGGCAATTCCCGCAAGAACGCGTGATAAATCCCCGCCGCGGGTGATTGTGAAGAAATTTTCCCGTTTCAATGAATCGAGACTGATATTCAGTCGCTGAACGCCTGATGATTTCAGTTCATCAGCCATTTCTTCCAAACGTAAACCATTGGTTGTCAAAACCAGCTGATTCAAACCGTGTATGCCGGAAAGCCTGGTAATGAATCCGGATATTCCCTTTCTGACCAACGGTTCCCCGCCGGTTATCCTTATTTTTTCAATTCCGAGTTCCACCGCTGACCGGGCGATACGAAACAATTCATCGTAACTGAGAATGTCTTTTCGATGAAGCTTTTTCACACCTTCAACGGGAATGCAGTAACGGCAGCGCATGTTACAGCGGTCAGTCACCGAAAGGCGCAGATAATTTATTTTTCTCCCGAAGGAGTCAATCAGTTCCATGTAAACCCAACTCGTGAATACTTGCTATATATATAAATAGTAACTCAATAAGTCGAATACGCCCCATTTTGCATTCCGACCCCCCTCAACCGCTTATCCCGTACCTCTCCAATTTCGTGTAGAGTGTCTTGCGATCTATTTCCAGGATTTTAGCTGCCCTGCTTTTGTTCCCTTCCACATGTTCGAGGACCTTTTCAATATGGGCTCGCTCAATGACCCAGAGTGGGAGGGGTCCGGCATCATGGGAGCCGTTTACCGGAAGATGGATAACGTCTTTGGGTGTGGAAAACGGCAGAAGATCCGATGTAATAATCGGTTCGGCTGCCAGTATGCATGCCCTGCGGATGGTATTGCGCAGTTCCCGGACATTGCCTGGCCAATTATATGCGCAGAGGGCAACCATGGTTTCATCGGTCATCTCCCAGTTTTCATGAACGCGATCGCTGGTCTCATTGATGAAGTACCACGCCAGAGGGATGATATCGTCCGGGCGCTCCCTTAATGGGGGTATATTTATAGAGAGGAGATTGATCCGGTGATATAGGTCTTCCCTGAATTCACCGCGGGCAACGCAATCGTGCAGGTTCTTGTTGGAAGCGAAAACCATACGGACATCAACGCTGATGTCATGATTCCCGCCCATACGCTTGAAAGTGCCGCTTTCAAGCACTCGCAAAAGCTTTACCTGGACATCCAGCGGCATTTCCGATACTTCGTCCATGAAGAGCGTACCTGTATGGGCTAACTCAAAGAGCCCCGCCCTTCCTTTTGTTGCGCCGGTAAAGGCTCCCTGCATGTGTCCGAACAGTTCACTTTCGGCGGTGTAAACGTTCAGACGACCGCAGTTCAGGGTTACAAAAGGTTTTTTGGCTCGCCGGCTCGCATCGTGAACGGCGCGGGCTATCAGTTCCTTGCCGGTGCCGCTTTCGCCGAGGATGACAACATGCTCATCTGTGGGGCCCCATCGTTTGACCGTATCGAGGACCTTCTGGATTGCCAGGCTCTTCCCGATAATCCGGTGCGTTTCAAATTTGCTGACTTCCAGCTTCAGGTTAATGTTCTCCATCCTGAGGCGATTTTTTTCATTGGCCTTATCTATAAGCATTTCCAGTTCGTCGAGTTTAACCGGTTTTGTCAGATAGTCATATGCCCCGTGCTTGATGCATTCAACAGCGGTTTCGATGGTGCCATGTCCGGTAAACATGATGATTTCCGGGATGTTGGATTCCGCGCGCATCTGCTGGAGAACCTCCACGCCATCAATGCCCGGCATCCGGATATCGAGGAGAACAACATTGAATATCTGTTCCTTATACATGGCGAGGCCCTCTTCACCGTCAGCGGCAATTTCGACTTCATAGCCGCTGCGGGAGAGTTCAATCTGGAGCAATTCCCTGAGATTTCTCTCATCCTCGACGATGAGGACCTTCGCGTCTTTGCGATTTCCGGTTCTTATCATAGCGGCAGCCTCACTGTAAAGATGGAGCCTTCACCGTTATGGCTTTCCGCCTTGATTTCCCCGGCATGTTTCTTGACTATATTATAAGTTACGGCCAGTCCGAGACCGATTCCCTCGCCTACCGACTTGGTTGTAAAGAATGGATCCCAGATGTGTTCCAGATGAGTTTGATCTATTCCGCATCCTGTGTCTTTAACCTGAATAACTACTTCGCTTCGATCTCTCCTGGTGACGATCTTCACCGTACCGGCCCCTTTTATGGACTGATGGGCGTTGATCAAAAGGTTCATGAATACCTGACGCAGTCCTATCGGATCGCCCTTGATAGAAGGCAGGTCGGGCTGCAGCTCAGCCAGAATCTCAACTTTTTCGTAGCGGGCCTTAAGTCTCACCAACTCAAGGACCTCCTGAAGAATCAGGTTGATATCGACTTCTTCAATGGAACCTTCCGATTTCCTGCTGAAACTCAGCAGGCAATCTATTATGCTTTTGCATCGGTAGGATTCCCGAATGATCACGTCCAGATATTTCGGAAATATCTCCAGGCGCGAATCTTCTCCCAATTCCGGTTCGGTACGGAAACGCCTTAACAGCGCCTCTGCATATCCTGCGACGGAAGTCAGAGGATTATTGATTTCATGCGCAACTCCCGCTGCCAGAAGTCCTATGCTTGACATCTTCTCGGTTTGAAGCAGCTGGAGCTCCTGAAGCCTTTTTTCCGTCATGTCACGCAGGAAGATAAGAGCTCTTGTCTGGCCCCCGACGGAATCGCCGATAGGTGTGGCCGTGACATCGAAATAGCGGGGTTCCACGCCGTCCTTGTTAATGGTAATGGATATATGAACGCTTTCACCGGAAAGCGCGCGCTCCACAGGGCAATATTGGGGATGATACGGGAGTTCCGGATGGAAAAGACTGCGACAGGAGGTCCCTACGAGTGTTTCCCGGGGGAAAAGACGAGGACAGACATGGTTGCGATGCTGGACGTGGCCGCTCCCGTTATATATGGCAACTCCGTCGCTTATGGAGTCGAATACCGCCTGAAGCTCGCTGGACTTGGCGCGAAGCCCGAGGTTGGCGGCTTCCAGTTCACGGATCTTCTGCTTGACTTCGGAGTAAAAACCGATTTTAGAGCTTTCCATCCCCAGGAGTCGGTCGAGACTTGATTCATCTATATGATTACGTTTGACTTGTGCCATTAGTAAGATTTCTCCAATATTCTCAATAAATCCTTTTCATCCGCGGCCCTTGGAGAAGTAATGATGCATATGTCCTTCAACGCCTTACATGCGAGACTGGGCAGATCCTTCTTGGCAACCCCTATGCTTCTCAGGCTGCGAGGCGCCCCTATGGCGTCCAGTAGCGCCCCAACTGTATCCTGCACCATTTCCGACGATCTGTTGATTTCTCCCGTGGTGAAATGTCCGAGCCCCCATGCGAGTTCTGGCAATTTATTGGTGACAACCGGGAGATTATAGCGCAGAACCTCCGGGAGTAGGACCGCGTTGACGCTGCCGTGGTTGGCGTCATATAAGCCGCCTATCGGGTGGGCCAGGGCATGGACTATCCCAAGCAGGGAATTGGAAAAGGCCATTCCGGCATGAAGACTTGCCCGTGCAAGGTTCTCCAGATCATCGGGATTACGCTCCCGAACCGCATTAACCATGCTTTTGGAGAGAAAACGCATGGCCTTGATTGCATGGACATCGGTAAGAGAGGTGGATGCCACCGATAAAAAAGCTTCAATTGCGTGACTGAGAGCATCAGTCGCTGTAGCGCAAACGTATTCATCGGGAAGAGATGAAAGTGTGTCCGGATCTGTAAGACTTATGTCCGGCGCGATGCATCGGCTCATTATGGTCATCTTACAGTGTCTTTTGGTGTCGGTAATGACAGCGAACTGGGAAACGTCGGAGCCGGTGCCGCAGGTTGTGGGACAGAGCACCAGGGGAGGAAGGGGGCGGATGATCTTGTCGGGCCCTTCGAAATCCCTGATCCTGCCCCCATTGGAAACCAGTATCGCGATGCCTTTAGCGGCATCCATCGCGCTCCCACCACCAAGACCGACGATTACATCAGCTCCATGCCGTATATACTCCTTTGCGCCGTTTTCAATTTCTGTATCCTTGGCATTAGGGGTAATCTGGTCATAATAGACAAAAGCCATGTCCGCCTGGAGCAGGCTGTTGATGACATGGTCAACCCATCCGGCGTTGAAAAGTCCCTGATCGCTGACCAGTAAAACCTTATGTCCGCCGAGACGTCGCGCGCAGGAACCGACCTGATTGAGCAAGCCACGGCCGAAAATAATCTCGGGTACCTCAAACTTGTAATGGCGGAGTGTAAAACTGCTTTCTTCCATGCGCGAATCCTTCTGGAAAAAAATATTTGCTTTTCTGGAAAAGTTGGATTAAAGTCTATGCGCCTTACTATAGCAGATCATCCTTTAACTTACATAATTATTTATTTCCCGTCCCATGGCATGAAAACTCGGTTATTCTTCTCCCTTTGAAGGGGAGGGGATGGTGCTTGCAGATTTGGATAAATGGATTTTGTATAAAAATTCCAACAGGTTCCAAGTTAGTTTTCTCTCAGAATCACCGCAAAATAATTACAGCAATACTCATACCAGAAGCGAATGTTAAGTTTATAATTAATTTAATTATATCGCAGTAATTTATATTTTTTGATAAAACCGGCAATTCAGTGGGGGGATTTTGCAACCGATTCTCCATTTGGCTATAAAGTGGGAGAATATTCCACGCTGTAGAGCAAATCCACAAAGCCGCGATAGCCCCTGTAAATGCGGTTCTACGGATTATGTCCAATAACTCTACATTTTATTGCATTGATTTGAATGGCGTGTAATTAAATTTCTTCAACAAAAACACTGTTTTGTATTTTGGCCCGCAGGTTGCATTTTATGAAAGGATTAATTTAGAAGAGTAGGCCGGAAAACCGGCGGTCCTGGCTGCTCACAGGTGCAATGCCTGCTGAACCAGCGCCAAAGGAGAATAGAGCAATCCCATCGTGCCGGTACCACGGTGACGGTTCGCTTTACAATCCGCCAGGGAATGGAAGCCGCCGGGGAAACGTCCCACCCTTCAACAACCAACGAAAGGAGAGACTGTATGAGTGAGTTGAAAACTGAACCGACCAAATGGAATGAAATGGCAGGCCCCTTTGTAGGTGGCAGAGACACCTATCAGGCGAAGAGCTACGGCTTTAAATCAAATTGGGGTCCCTACACCACTTCCGGCCCCGCACCAGTATGGTTCTCAGAAGCAAACGCAACTAACTGGACCGAGTCGATGATTTGCAAAGCCAAGGACCTTTTTTATGAGGCAAAGCTGAATGAGTGCTTCGACAAAGGGGACGAGGTTGCCGTAAAGATTCACTACGGCGAATACAACCGTACCGCCATCCTCCGCCCTGAATACATCGCAGCCATCTGCGAAGAAGTAAAGGCTTGCGGCGGTAACCCGTACGTAGTCAATGACTGCACCCTCTCCTACCACACGTTCGACAATATGGCGATCTCCCAGTACCAGTTGGAAGGGGCGATCCGCCACGGCTACAACGACGCAACATTCAAATGCCCTGTTCTGATCGCCGATGGTTACTCCGGTGAAGACGATCTGCGCGTTGACCTCCCCGAGGGCCTGATCCTCAAGGAGACCTACATCGGCCGCGCAGTCGCCGAAGCCGACTCCATGATCATTCTCGGCCACGCCCGCGGTCACTCCATCACCATGTATGGTGGGGTTCTCAAGCAGCTCGGTATCGGCTGCCAGTCCAAGCGCGGCAAGTACATCACCCACCTTGCCCACTGGGGCGATCCGCATGAC
>JBGQDJ010000155.1:0-6496 GCA_041495805.1 Geobacteraceae bacterium | reverse complement strand
GTAGGACCTGCCGTTCGGACCTGGCACAGCATGTGCCAATTGATTCTCGATGAAATCGGTTCGGACCTCCAAAACTTCATCAAGGCTCGTTCTCGCCATCGGTCAGAATCCGTGCCCAGTGATCTCTTATATAGGCATTTAATTAGATTGCATTTGCTCACCATCAAACATAGCGGTGGTAACGGTATTACCACGTGTTCTGTCAACCACGAGAGTCTTGCCGGTTGCCGATGGAGTCGGTATTTACGGGTCAAATTATAAAGTAGGGGTGTGGATTTCTAAATCAGTTCTCGGTAAGGGGTGCTAATCAGTGGTTGCAGAGGGCAGCAAAGTTGGAAAAACGACTGCTGCGTGGATCTGTGTGGTAAGGCTGGAAGCCTGAGCAGATCAAGAGTTGCCGTCATCCTTTAGTACCCCGGATGAGAATGGTTAATGGCTTGAACGTGGTTGAGACACGACCCGTTTGTGTTTGCTCATGTCAATCTAGATGTCTCATTCCACCGATTCTATCCTGAGATTTGTCGGTGGTGAAGGCTTCAATGGGTTAAGCTGTTTTGCCTGCCCGGAATCCTGGCTGACCATTAAGGATGACTCGTCTACAGCTTCAAATGCAGAGCCTGTAACGCTTCCAAGTTCGTGCAGCAGATCATTGTCCCATCCCGAATCGGGTGCCCCCGATATGTACCACGAAGAGCCGTTGTCGGCCAGGATCATGCCATACTTTTTAAGCGCTGTAAGGATGACCCTGGTCTCTTTAGAGAAGCCTGATATGTCATAATCTGCCTTTAAGCGGAAACGCTGTCCCATGGGCGGATATTGTTGCTCCGTACGGCTCGAGGCTTCATGCCGGGCCGGCCAGATAAAGGTATTTCGGGTTTGTGGCGCGGTAAAGCGCAAGGCATGCCTGATCTCACCCGCCGCCACCTCGTCATATCTCGCCAGTCCCGGAAGGATAGGAAGCCCGGCAGCGTCTGCGGATGTCCAGGTTGATGGTCGCAGGGTATTGGAGTTCAGGTTGAAAACCGCTCCCGACCCGGCTTGCCAGGTGCCGTTGGTCTGCGGATAGGCAGAATAAAGCTCATAGAGGATACAATGGTCTTTGTCCAGTACAAGAACATGCCTGTCTCCCGTGGACTGGGAACCTCCCTCGATGGGCGCATCAGGCGGGATCGGGTAAGGGCCCGGATCGCTATCGTCAGCGTAATCAAAGGTGATGCCGACTTTTGCCAGCGAACCGCTCACCGCAACATATGGAATACCTATGGGGCCGCCATCCCATAAGCCTGAACCGAAGTCGGCATGAAGGCCCCTGGTTGACCCGATGGTCGTGATGTAGCTCTGCGAATTGGAATCTACGGGCAAGGTGTCAATGGGTGTGTTCCAGACATTGTCTTCGGAAAAAATGGCACATCCGGCTATGGATGGAGCTGCGAACGCGTTGCCGGCAAAGGCCAAAGGGGTAATAATCATTCCAAAAAGGAAGAGATAATTTCTGATCGCTTTGAGCACGCCGGAACTGTACATACGATCTCCCTCTTGATTATTATATCACCGATGCAGTCAATTGATATAACCACGCAAAGAGACATTATTGTTGTGATGTGCATCACAAGAAAGGGCACTCGGAAGGAGAGCACAAACGTGTGTTCATTAAGGAACTGGAGGCTCTTCTTTTTACGGGGAAGTTGTTTTTTCATTCTCGTCGCATGGACGGGCTTTCTCATTGACAGCAAGGATGAAAAGGTGTATTAAACTTTAGTAAATTTAGGGTGTTATGACGGATGGTCATGTTTGGCAGTAGTTTTCCATCCGGAGTTTCCGGATGGACACTATTTAACTTGCTAATTGGAATGAGTTACCAAGAGAGATGAAAATGAAAAAGTGCCCCTTCTGCGCTGAAGATATTCAAGACGACGCCATAAAGTGTAAACACTGCCGGGAGTTTCTGGATGGCTCCGCTCACCCGCGCATTACTGATGAAAAGATTCAATGGTATTACCGAAAATCTTTTATCATCTTCGCACTCTGCTCTGTGGGGCCTCTGGCGCTCCCCCTGATCTGGTGGCGTCCACAAACGACGCTGGCATGGAAGATCGGGCTCACCATCGGGATCCTTATTCTCAGTTGGCTCTTGTATCGAACCACGATGGAATCCATTCACACAATCAAGGAGTATTACAATCTGATTGAAGGATTATGAGATGATCTGCAAGCAGGGTGAATCCGGGTTGCAACTGCATCACCTTGAACAGCTTGATTCCGACAACTCAGTTCTCTTTCCACTTGCGGTAGAGGGTGTTCCTGCTGATGCCGCGCCGCCGCCGAGACATTCCCGCCGCACTCCTCAATCGCCTTACGGATCGCCGGCATTTCCCTTTGACTATGAGGTGAAAAAGGTGTAATAAAAAAGGGTAGATTGCGGTGTTATGGGGGATGGGTGCAGAGAAAACACCAGAATATGGAATTGCATCAAAAGCCGCTCAGGTCAGCAAGGTGCTGACGGGCGGCTTTTTAAATGACTATAATCATATTTTTGTGAGAGTGAATATATGCCCACCATTTACGACAACATAGAAAACCAACTAATTCAAGGGATATCCTTCAGGAAGTACCCGAATAGCAGATTGTGTCGACATTGTCGGCAAAATTCGTAAGGGGGGAAGATTTTGTCAGAGCTGCTGATGATAAGTGATTCAACTTTCCATACCCTCGGCAATACGAGCCTCCTGAACCTCCACAAGGTCGCCTTCCTCTGCTCACGCAAATGCCCCGCCTCGGTAGTCCTCAAATCCTTTAACTGGGCCATCGAACAGCGCGAAAAGGGCGCCTGCGTCATATCCGGCTTCCATTCCCGAATTGAGAAAGACGTTCTCCATTACCTGCTGAAAGGCACTCAACCGGTTATCCTGGCTCTGGCCCGTGGCATGATGAAAAAATGGCCGCCGGAGATAAAGGCCGCCCTTGATGCCAACCGCCTGCTGATAATCACACGCTACGCCGACAGCGTCACCCACGCCTCCGAAGAAACCTGCTACCAGCGTAACCGACTGATGATGGAACTGGCCGATGAAATCGTCATCGGCCATGCCTCGCCGGGAGGGAATCTGGAAAAGCTGTGCGGGGAGAACCAGGGCAAGAAGATGTCGGTGCTGTGAATTCATGCGCCTCCTGATTCTGGAGTTTCGGATATATCTCCGATAGAGACCTCATAACGTCTCGTAATCCAATCCCATGACCTGTGCCAGCCCTCCACGGGGGTTGCAAAGAACACGATACTCGATCTAAGGAACGGAGGAACGAGGCAATGAAAAAACTTCTGCAGAGCATCTGCCATCTCCTGGAAGAGGGAGAAGACCTTTGCCTTACGACCATCATCGGTCACAGCGGCTCCACACCCAGGTCAGTCGGGACGCAAATGGTCGTCCGCAGGAGCGGCGCCATTATCGGCACCATCGGCGGCGGTCTTATCGAGTTCCATGCGCAGAAACTTGCCCGCGAGGTATTCAAAACCGGCAAGGCATTGACTGAAACGGTCGAGTTTACCGGAGCGGATGCTGCCGCCACGGACCAGATGATCTGCGGGGGACGGATGGAGATACTCCTTGAATTGATCATCGCCGATCCGGAGAACCTTAAGGAGTTCAAGGAACTGATCGTCGCCCTGCAGAAGGGACACAGGGGCTTTCTGATCAAGGCCCTCGATACGACCGGCGAAGGAGTCAGGCGGATGGAGTGGTGCCTGGTCCAAAATGACAGCGTGACGCTCGGGACCTTCCCTTGCCCCGTCTCCCTGATTACCGGCTTGACCGGCGAGGCTGCCAAGGCAAAGCAACCATTGGCGGTTACTGTCGAAGATAAGCGATTCTTTGTGGAACCTACGGTTCTTCCCGGCACCGTCTATCTCTTCGGCGCTGGCCATGTCTCCCGGCCGGTGGCCGAACTTGCGAGCCTTGTCGATTTCCAGACCGTGGTGGTCGATGACCGGCACGAGTTTGCCAATGCCGAGCGGTTCCCCAGGGCTGACCTGGTTGTCGTGGTCCCCTCGTCCCAACAATCCTTCGAAGGGCTCGAAATCGATCGGGACAGCTACCTGGTGATCCTGACCAGGGGGCACCTCCACGACAAGACGGTCCTTGAGCAGGCACTGAAAACTGACGCGGGTTACATCGGCATGATCGGAAGCCGCCGCAAGCGTGACCTGATATACCAGGAGCTGCTGACGAAAGGCTTCGGCCAGTCGGAGCTGGACCGGGTACATGCCCCCATCGGCCTTGCCATCGGCGCCGAGACCCCCGAGGAGATCGCGGTCAGCATCGTGGCGGAGCTTATCCAGATCCGGGCCGGCAGGGGATAGTGATGGCCGGTAATGTGGTTGCCATCGTGCTGGCGGCGGGGTTCTCCGAGAGGATGGGGGTGTTCAAGCCGCTCCTCCCCCTTGGCGGGGTAACGATCCTGGAGAGGTGTGTGACCCTTTTCCGGGACGCGGGGATTGATGACGTGCGGGTCGTGACCGGGCATCGTGGAGCGGAGTTGGAACCGCTGTTGGCGAGGCTCGGGGTCCGCGTGGTGGCAAACCCCAATTACCAGCAGGGGATGTTTTCCTCCGTAGTGGCCGGTGTAGCGACGCTTGGGGCCGAGGTGGACTACTTTTTTGTTCTCCCCGTGGACATGACAATGGTAAGAGCAACGACCATCCGACGACTGCTTGAACTCTGCCGGCGAGAACATGCGGACGTCATTTATCCCCGTTTCATGGGGATGCGCGGGCATCCGCCGCTCATCGCCGCCAGGCATGCCCGGGAGATCGCTGCCTGGGAGGGGGAGGGGGGGCTCAAGGCGGTCCTTGCCCGATGGGAGCCGGCAGCTCTGGATCTGGAAGTGGCGGACGGAAATATCCTGCTGGATATGGATACACCTGACGATTACAAGCTGTTGCAGGAAAAGGTCGAGCGGCTGGATATTCCCTCACCGGAGGAATGCCGGGCGCTCATGGAGAATGTTTTTTGCGTCGCAGATCAGATCATCCGCCACGGCCGGGCAGTGGCGCAGGTGGCAGCCCGGCTGGGACGGGAATTGAACCAAGCCGGGTGTACTCTTGTTATCCCGCTCCTCACGGCGGCCGGTCTGCTCCACGACATCGCCAAGGGGAAGCCGGACCATGCCGCTGCGGGGGCGAGGCTCCTGCGTGATCTGGGTTTTGGAGCGGTTGGCGAACTGGTTGCCTCTCATATGGATATATCCATTTCTGAAGGTGACGAGATCAGCGTCTGCGAGGTGCTTTACCTGGCCGACAAACTTCTGCGGGGAGAGCGTCTGCTCCCCCTGGCAGAGCGTTTCCGTTATAAGCTGGAACGATATGCAGACGAACCGGTTATCCTTGCCAAGGTTTCCGCCCGCTTGAAAAACGCTCAGGCCATCCAGAAACGGATTGAATTCAGGCTGGCTCGCTCCCTGGATGAGGTACTTTCAAGATGAACAACAAGCTGGTCAATCTCGTTCACCTTCCGCTGGACTTTGGCTGTCCGATCTGATCGACTGCGATAGCGACGGCATGAAACTGTCTGGCGCCTGCCGTTTTTTTTATCCATCGCAACCTCCATGAGTTATAACCCGGTTTATACCGCGTCTTTTCCTATCTGGCTTCTTCAAAACAATTCTTGATATTCTCTGCTTGCAGTTTCCCAGTGCCATGTGTTATATAGCCATGTATATAACGGGTTTAGTTGATAAACCCCAATTGACAAAGGGAGGGCTGTATGAAGAGATTTATTGTATTGGCTGGCGTTATTGCCTGGTCTTTCTGCTCCATGAATGCTGGAGCCAAGACCCTGGAGGACGTACTCAAGGAAAAGGGTGTGATCACGGAAGAGGACTACAAAGAGGTGACCAAGGTCAAACCGTTTGACTACAAGCTTGGGAAGGGGTTCACATTCACCACTCCGGAAGAGAAGTTCCAGTTGACTCTCGGCGGCAGGATGCAGTTCCGTTATACCTTTAACGATTTTGACACTAAGCAGGATACGAGTCAGTGGGACGCCAAACGTATCAGGCTGATAGCGCAAGGTTACGCCTACACCAAGGACCTTACCTATACACTGGAGTTCGACCCCAGGGCATATGCAACTGCTGCGAACAAGGGTTTGATAAATGCATGGATGAATTACAAGCTGATAAACGAAGCGCAACTGATGGTAGGGCAGTTCAAGTCACCTTGGTCAAGGCAGGAGCTAATTTCGGACGGTTCCTTGCAATTCGTGGATCGCTCAATAGCGGTCGATGCCTTCAAGGCGAGCTATGAAATCGGCGCCATGCTGAACGGCAAAATAGCCGATGGCCTGGCATACTACTATGCCGGAGTCTTCAACGGCGCGGGGCAGACCAGCACCCGTAGCAGCAATGACAACCTTTTTGTCGCCAGGGCCGTGGTGAATCCCCTTGGGGATTTCCCCAATTCCGAGGCGGACATCGAAATGAGTCCGAAACCCCTTCTCTCCAT
>JBGQDJ010000154.1:0-6525 GCA_041495805.1 Geobacteraceae bacterium | reverse complement strand
TGGAGTGAATGATGCTTTGCGGATGGATATGAACGGAAATTCTTTCCACGGGCAGATCGAAGAGCCACCTGGCCTCTATCACTTCCAGCCCCTTAATCATCATGGTCGCCGAATCAATGGTTATCTTCCTGCCCATGCTCCAGTTGGGATGGTTGAGGGCGTCGGCAACGGAAACCTGCGCCAGTTTCTCCATGGGATAGTTGATAAACGGTCCTCCCGATGCGGTGAGGATGATCCGTTTTATATCTTCCCGCCTGTGCCCCTGCAACGACTGGAAGATCGCGCTGTGTTCACTGTCCACGGGATAAAGCTTGACCCCTTTTTCCTTAACCATCTCCATAATGAGATGGCCGGCTGTCACCAGGGTTTCCTTGTTGGCCAGGGCAACATCCTTTCCGGCTTTTATGGCTGCCGCGGTCGGAACCAGCCCTGCTGCTCCCACGATCGCCGCCACCACCAGGTCGGCTTCCGCAACGGTCGCCACGGCGATCATGCCGGAAACCCCGAACATTATATCCGGTTTTTTGCCGGTGAGCATGGAACGCAATTTAAAGGCCGATTCTTCGGAAATAACCGCAACCAGCAGGGGTGAATATTTCTCGATCTGTTCGCGTAAAAGCTCCAGGTTGTTCCCCGCGCTTAATGCAACCACCTTGAACCTGTCGGGATGTGCGTCAACGATCTCCAGGGTGCTGACACCGATGGAGCCGGTGGATCCGAGTATGCTGAGCTTTTTCATATAACCTCTGCTTTCACTGGCGGCAAATCTTGCCCACATCGGCAGATTCGCACCGGGGGCGGGTTTTCAGTTGCGCATGAAGATGAAACTGGCATAGTAGAAGGCCCCGGGAGCGGCAAAAAGGATGCTGTCCAGTCGATCGAGCACCCCGCCGTGACCCGGAAAGATTGTTCCGGAATCCTTTACACAGAAGCTTCGTTTCAGGAATGACTCGAACAGGTCTCCCAGTTGCCCCAGGATTCCGAGCAGGAGCGCTGTCGACAGGGCATCCGCAATGGTGAGTTCAGGGAAGAAAACGCCTTTGGCGATCAATGCCCCGATTACGCTTCCAGCCACTCCGCCAAGCGCGCCTTCCACGCTCTTGTTCGGGCTTACCGCCGGATAAAGCTTTCTCCTGCCGAATCTGCATCCGACATAGAAAGCGCAGGTGTCACCGGACATGACAATAACCATCAGCAGAAATACCCATTGTATCCCGTGGGGCAAACCCCTGAGCATAAGCAGATGGGCAAGCAGGAATGGCACATAAAGGAAACCCGTGAAAAGATACGACACCTCCACGGACGCGGTCTTTATGTCTTTGAATGTGAAAAGAAAGAGCAGCGCGAAGAAAATGATCAACAGGGTGAGCGCCGGAAGAAATAGTGCACGTTCAGATGAAAGGAAACAAAGCGGAAGCAGGGACCCGGCAAATGAAGCTGCATGCCCCACACCTTTTCTCCCGGGCAGCGCCATACGGTAGAACTCTTCAAGTCCCAGCAGGGAAAGAATCAGCACAAAACAGCCGAATTGGAATAAAGTCCCCTTAAGGACCAGCAGGATGAGGAGCGGCAGCGCAATCGCGGCCGTTAGAAGTCGTTTGATGGTACGCTCCTGTTGATTTGAGGAGAGCTTCTTACAGATCTACTGCGGGACCGATTCCGGCCGATGACAGTGAACTGTTATGCCCACCTTTGTCAATTACTGTTCTGCAACTGGCCGCTGGTGCGGCCGAAGCGCCGTTCCCTCGCTTCATAAACGTTCAAGGCTTTGTGAAGTTGATACTTGTCGAAATCGGGCCAGTTGACCTGTGCAAAATAGAGTTCCGTATACGCCAGTTGCCATAGGAGGAAATTACTGATCCTCATCTCGCCGCTGGTCCTCACGAGAAAATCCGGTTCAGGCATCTCCGCCGTATAGAGATATCCTGCGAAAACAGCCTCATCATCATCACCCACGACCCTGCCCGCGGCTATATCCGAGGCCATAAGCCTGGCGGCCCTGACAATCTCCTGCCTGGCGCCGTAGGAGAGCGCCAGGGTCAGCACCATGCCGGTATTTGCAGAAGTCTCTTCAAGGGAGTCATCAACGACACGGTTTACATCCTGGGGGAGATCGTCCCGGTTGCCGATTACGTTAAAGCGGACATTGTCCCGCATCATCCGAACGGTTTCCGACTTGATATACTTCTTCAAAAGCGCCATCAGCGCCTTGACTTCGGTTTTGGGGCGCAGCCAGTTTTCCGCGGAGAAGGCGAACAAAGTCAAATAGGCGATTCCCAGCCTGGAGCACTCATCGACAATCATCTTGGCGGTCTCCACACCTTTCTGGTGTCCGACTATCCTTCTCAACATCCTTTCCTGGGCCCAGCGGCCATTACCGTCCATGATTATGGCCAGGTGCCCGGGTAGCCTGTTGTGTTGTAGTTTATTCATGTCAACCCGCGTTTTGGTCAATTGTTCAGTGTGCAAAAATATGCACTTCCCTGAAAAACAACTGGATACGAGGCGAAATCTTATCCTGAAAACAAAAAATCCCCTTTAATTCAGGGGTTGGATGAATTTAACCATAAAACTACAAACTACGCAAGCAAAAAAAGGGGAAAGAGTGCCTCTTTCCCCTTTAGCATAAGGGATGTGGCGGCTCTAAACCTCCAGGACCTCTTTTTCCTTGTGGGCAAGTACATCGTCTATCTTTGCGACAAAACTGTTTGTCGCATCCTGAACCTCTTTTTCAGCCCGTTTCAGATCGTCCTCTGATATTTTCTTGTTTTTCTCCAGCTTCTTCAGTTCATCGATGGCATCACGGCGTATATTCCTCACGCCAACCTTGGCCTCTTCCGCCGTTTTTTTGAGCTGTTTTACTATATCTTTACGTCTTTCCTCGGTAAGCGCCGGGAGGTTCAGGCGGATCACCTTTCCGTCATTGGCGGGGGTAATGCCCAGGTTCGCATTCATTATCGCCTTTTCTATGATCGGGATCATCTTGGTTTCCCAAGGTTGCAGGGTTATGGTCCTGGGTTCGGGAACCGACAGAGTGGCAACCTGGCTCAATGGTGAAGGAGTGCCGTAATAATCGATCCTGACGTCGTCCAGCAGGCCGAGATTTGCCCTGCCGGTGCGTATTTTCTGGTATTCACGGCGCAGCGCTTCGACAGACTTGTCCATATGATCTTTCATATTCGTCGTGACATCTTTCGTCATGCTACTCTCCTTTCACCATGGTGCCTATTTCCTCACCGAAAACCACCCTTTTCACATTCCCATAGGTGGTAACATCAAACACGATAATTGGAAGGTCATTGTCCATGCATAGCGATATAGCGGTGGCATCCATAACCTGGAGCCCTTTCTTCAGAACATCGATGTAGCTGAGACGGGCAAACTTTACTGCATCAGGCTCTTTTTTGGGATCGGCGGAATAAACGCCGTCGACTTTTGTCCCCTTCAAAATTACATCGGCGCCGATCTCCATTGCCCGGAGACTGGCCGCCGTATCGGTTGTGAAATAGGGATTTCCGGTGCCGGCCCCGAAAATGACCACCCGCCCCTTTTCCAGGTGCCTGATGGCCTTGCGGCGAATGTATGGCTCCGCCACCTCCTGCATGGCGATCGCGGACTGTACCCTTGTGAATACGCCGACCTGTTCCAGAGCATCCTGCATGGCAAGGGAGTTTATCATGGTGGCAAGCATCCCCATATAATCCGCGCTGGCCCTGTCCATCCCCTTTGAGGAAGCAGCCAGGCCACGGAAGATATTCCCGCCGCCGATAACAAGGGCCAACTCGACCCCACACGCAACGACCTCTTTGATTTCGTTGGCTATCTTGGTAATAGTCAGTGGATCAATGCCATAGCCCTGCTCTCCTGCCAGCGCCTCCCCGGAAAGCTTCAACAGCACCCGCTTGTATAACAGCTCACCCATTTTATCCACCTCATAATGCCTTCGCTCCTGGACCCTCTCCAATCCGGGTCGGGTGAACGCAGGCCTGGTCAGGGCAACGTTAAATCGGCACAAAAAAAGCCGGCCATGGCAATGGCCGGCTTGGCATCATCAGACACCGGCCGCGGCAGCAACCTCGGCGGCAAAATCACTTTCCTTCTTAGCCAGACCTTCACCAAGAACATAGCGGGAAAAACGGCGAATGGACATATTTTCACCAATTGTTGCTATGGTTTCATTCAGATATGTCTGGATTGTTTTGTCCGTATCCTTTACAAAGGGTTGTTCCAGGATGCAAATTTCCGCATAAAACTTGTTGATCTGCCCCTCGATGATCTTCTCTATAATGTTGTCGGGTTTGCCGGTTTCACGCGCCTTGGCACGGTATATCTCTTTCTCGCGCTCTATTTCGGCAACCGGCACCTCCTCGCGACGCACATACTGCGGGGCTGCGGCGGCGATATGCATGGCGACATCCTTTACAAACGTCTGGAAGCCTTCATTCTTGGCCACGAAGTCCGTTTCGCAGTTCACTTCAACGAGAACCCCGATCTTGCCTCCGGCATGGATATAAGAACCCACCACTCCCTCCGTGGCAATCCTCCCTGCTTTCTTGGAAGCGGCGGCAAGCCCTTTCTTCCGCAGATAGTCTATGGACTTTTCCATATCTCCGTCGTTTTCCGTCAGCGCCTTCTTGCAATCCATAAGGCCTGCGCCGGTGACCTTTCTCAGTTCATTTACCTCTGCCGCTGTAATGCTCACTTTATCCTCCAAATGTCGACCGATCCAATACGAGGTCGAAGTTTATTTTTACAAATTCCCTTATGCTGCGGATATTGTGAAACACCTCATCATCAATTCCGGGGATTATGATTCTTCCGTTTCAGCTTCTGATTCCCGCGGTTTTTCAACTTGATCAACAGCTGCCTCAACAGGGGTTTCGCCTTCTTTGTCGGTCTGCAACTGAATGTCTCTGGCCTGTCCACCCTCGATGATAGCATCAGCTATCTTGCTGGTCAGGAGCCTTATGGCGCGAATGGCGTCGTCATTACCCGGAATCACATAATCGATATTGTCCGGGTCGCAATTTGTGTCAACGATCGCCACAACCATGGTCCCGAGTTTTTTCGCCTCGCTGACAGCTATTTCCTCGTTTTTCGGGTCTATCACGAAGAGCACTCCGGGAGGCCTTCCCATCCCCTTGATGCCGCCAAGGGTCTTTTCCAGCTTTTGTCTCTCCTTTTCCAGCTTGAGCGCTTCCTTCTTTGTGTAGGCATCGATTGTTCCGTCCGCAACCATGGCATCAAGACGCTTGAGGCGGTCGATGCTCTGCTTTACGGTCGAAAAGTTGGTGAGCATCCCCCCCAGCCAGCGCTGGTTCACATAGTGCATGCCGCAACGCTGTGCTTCCTCGGCCACTGAATCCTGGGCCTGTTTCTTGGTCCCCACGAAAAGGACGGTCTCCCCTGCCTTGGCAGCTTCAACCACGAAATTATAGGCGTTCTTGAAGAGGCGGACCGTCTTCTGCAGATCGATAATATATATCCCGTTCCGTGCCCCGAAGATATAAGGCTTCATCTTCGGGTTCCATCGCTTGGTCTGGTGGCCGAAATGCACACCGGCCTCCAGAAGTTCCTTCATAGTGATGTTCGACATAAACTTTCTCCTTTTGGTTGTGCCTCCGCCCCCCTATCCTCACCCGGGACCCGTAACCGTTACGGACACCACCGGGGTAAAAATGAGGGCGTGCGAATTTAATAAACAGCAAGATTATATATCACGCAAGATAGGAATTGGCAAGGAGAATTTGCATCGTTTTACACTACCGGCGTCCCAACTCTTTACTTCCCATTCTATCTCATGTATCATTCCGTTCCATGAAAAAGACCTTATTTTTATATCTGCTCAGGGAAATAACCGTTCCTTTTCTCCTCGGCATGGCCGCATTTACTTCAGTGCTTCTTATGGGGCGCCTTCTGAAACTTGCGGACCTGGTTGTGGCAAAAGGCGTGCCTCTGACCGATATCTTACTTATGGTCGCTTACCTCATCCCATCTTTCTGCCTGGTCACCATCCCGATGGCCTTTCTCCTGGCGCTGCTCCTCGCATTCGGCAGACTCTCCGCGGACAGTGAAATTACCGCAATGAAAACCAGCGGCATCAGCCTCTTCGGCATGTTGCCTCCGGTACTGCTGTTTGCCCTGATAGCCTACCTGGCAACTACCTTCATCACCATCTACGCCCTGCCCCGGGGGAACATCTCCTTCAAGAAACTACTGTTCGACATCATGGAATCGCGCATTACCCTGAGCTTGAAGGAAAAGGTTTTCAACGACGATTTCCCGGGACTCGTTATCTATACGGACAGCTACGACCCGCAACAACATTCAATGACAGGGATCCTAATCCATGACGAAAGGGACCCACAGGAGTCCTCCACCATATTTGCCGACAAGGGGGTGATAGTTGCGGATCCCGTGGCCAAGATACTGCGGGTCGAACTGTTCAATGGCGGCATTCATAAACTGTTCGGCAAGAATGGCTACCGGCAGATTGAGTTCCAGGACTACAACTTGAGCATAAAC
>JBGQDJ010000153.1:0-6570 GCA_041495805.1 Geobacteraceae bacterium | reverse complement strand
GATGCCTTGCTTCTTGGGTCCTCCGGGGATCTGTTTCAGCAACTCTTCAATCCTTGTCACCGAACTGTAAAGGCTTACAGGGGGGTTGATCATGAGCACCTTGCGGAAGTTGAAGACCCGGCGCTCCTCGTCCAGCTTCGCCACGAAGGCGGCCTGGCTGGCTCCCAGGCTGTATCCGCACAGGTGGAATGAAGTGACCTCGATGTCCCCCTCTACCTCCTTCCAGGCTGTCTCCATCACCCGGTACAGATCGGCCGCGTCCTCGGACAGGTCGCCGGGGACACGGCTTTGGGAGGCGGAGACGATAAAATTGCCATGGGACGGCGACGGCAGGGTGATGACGTGGAAGCCGGCCTGGTAGAGGGCCTTCATCATGGTCATAAGCTTGGGAGCCCTATCGCTGGAACCGGAACCGGCAATAAGAAAAACAAGCGGCGCCTTCTGTTTCTGGTAGGCTAAGGTGCAATGCAGCCCATTGTCGTAAAAGAAAATAGGCGGTTTCTGCCGGTCGGGGATGACATCGAGCACGAGCTGCCGGGTGCGCATCTTTTTTGGGAGCTCGGGTAAAAGTTTTTCCGGGGTCCCGAGGATGGTGGCTTCATACGATCCCGTGATCGGGTAGCCGTAACCGTCATCCGCCGCAAAACTTGGCATGGGCAACAGGACTAGACATGAAATTAACAGTAGTCTAAGGCGTATCATGCTTCTCCAATTCATGGCAAAGAGATGGAAAAGGGCGTACCGCAGTACGCCCTTTTCCGTGCGATTCTGCTCGTTATCTACTGATTACACAATCGATGAGGGCATTAATTCTACGGTTTTTCTGCCTACCCTCGGATGTGCTGTTATAGGCGATGCTCCGGGTGGAGCCGTACCCCTTGGCGGAGAGGCGGGAGCTATCGATCCCGGATTTTTCCACCAGGTATTTCACCACGTTTTCGGCGCGCACCTGGGAGAGCTTCATGTTCTGCTCTGAGCCGCCGACGTTGTCGGTGTGCCCCTCGATAACCGCGGTGGTTGTCGGGTACTTCTTCATATAGTCGCCGACCTTGTTGACTTCGTCATAATAGCGGGACTTGATCTCGGCGCTATTCGAGGCGAATTCCACCTTCAGGGTTATGCAGAGCCTTTCGGGGGGCGGAGCGATCTCCTTGACATCGATGGCGCAGTCGATGACGGCCCTGATACGCCGGTTTTTCTGTTTACCTGCGTCGGTTGCGTTGTCGGCGGTCGGACTTGCTTTGCCGTACCCCTTAGCGGAGAGGCGAGAGGGGTCGATTCCGAAATTATCTTCCAGGGATTTCACCACGCTCTCGGCGCGGCGCTGGGAGAGCTTCATATTGTAATCATCGCTGCCGACCTCATCGGTATATCCTTCTATGACGGCGGTGGTCGTCGGGTATTTTTTCATGAAATCGCCGACCTTTGCCACCTCATCGTGATACTGCGGGCGGATGTCGGACTTGTCGATGTCAAACTCGATACCCAGGTATACGCAGTATTTCATCATGCCCGGGGTCGGTTCAGCGGCCGGGAGCGGTTCGACAACGGTTTCCGGTGCCATAGCAGCGGCCTGCGGCCCGCATGCTTCGGCCTCTCCGGCCAGTTTTCTGGCTTCCGCCAGGAGTCTGCTGGACTCTGTGTTGTGGCAGGCCCAGTAGGTATTGGCGCCCTCAGTCGCCAGTTCTTTTGCTTTGGCGATCTTATCCGGGCAGTACTGAGCCCCCTGGGACTGTTCTGCATGGGCAATGGCAGCCTCTGTCTCGCCAAAATCATCCGGAACCATCGCTGCCCTGTTCGCCACTCCGAAATGATACGTTGTGCAGGAAGTGGCTAGGAAAAGAATCATAATCATCAGGCCTGTGAGATATAAATTGCTTTTCATCGGTTTTCTCCTTTCTTTTGAATCCGGTTTTGGATGTCGAAACGCTGCCCGGTCATCCTCGTTATCAATGATAATGCGTCCCAAATAAACCTGAAGATATATTTTCTAGATGCAGGCGAGTGCCAGAATCCGGTCCTTTATACCCAACATCATCCAGATTATGGGTGGCATCGGAACCGGATGCCCGGACATGCCGTCATGTCTATTTTACAACCAGGTCGTTTTTCACCTCTACGACGCCTTTGACGCCGCGGGCAACTTCCGCGGCCTTTGTGGCGCTTGCGCGTGAATTAACAAAACCGCTCAACTGAACTACCCCTTTGAATGTCTCGACATTGATCTGCATTACTTTCAACTCCGAGTCCGTAAAGATTGCGGTTTTTACCTTGGTTGTGATTGCCGTGTCATCGACATACTCGCCGGTGCCTTCATGTGTCCGCGTTGATGCGCACCCCATGAATGAGATTACCAGTACTAAGCAGGCCATGAAATTCATGATGCGATGAAATTTTAACATGATCTTTTCTCCTTTCTGTTTGTGGACTATTGATATTGTACGGAAGCATTCCCAGAATGCAACTTTGAACTTCTGTTATGCCCCCCCTGAGAACCCCTTCCCCGGAACGCCCGGTTATTCTTGCTTCCACAGCCCTCCTTTTTCATTTTCAAATCTAATTCTTGAAGCCGTCGATCCATTGCCACCCACGGCTCAACTCCGGGAAGGCGGCGCCGAAATGGATCGTCTTGACCGGGTTGGAAGAGATATTGATGGTTACGGTCTCTTCCACAAGTTCGACGCTCGATGAACCGGCAGCGATGAAAGCATCGAAAGCGACCTGGGAGTTGCCGAAGGGAACAAGGTCGTCGCTCCTGTGGTGGATCATCCGCATCGGCACGGTCGGTACCCATGTGGAATCCAATTGCCCGGGCAACCGGTACGAGTCGTTCAGCTTCAGGAATGCGACGACAGGACTCGTGTCGAGGGTGAGCTGCGCAATAAACTGCGTGGTCAGAATGCTATTCGGCACGATAAATATCGGCGTATTGAAGTTCATCCCCATCGCCTCGCTGATGGTGACCGATTGCGAATTCCCGTCGAAGAGCGGGGGAAGGGTGCTGTTGAACGGAGGAAGCATTGCGAATCCGGGGCTGAAGTCAGTCGTCAGCGCCCCATAGGCGTAGTTGTAGCTGGTGAGGAGCATGGGGACGAAGTAGGGGGCCTTGAAGGTGCTGCCCGAAAGTATTACCCCGCGCTGAACGCCCGAGAGGTCATAGGGCCCGGAGAGTGGGGCCGAAGCGGTAACGGTGAAACCGGGGACAGGATTGAGTTGAAGTTCCCGTGTTACCGCCATGGTCACATATCCTCCCTCGGAATACCCCATCAGAAAGAGCTGGTTGTTCCACGTGCAGGGAGAGTTGCTTCCGCCGACTATGTCTCTGCTTGCCTTGAGCAGATCTATCACTTGCAGTGCTAGCGTGGCGCCAACGACATGGGGCTGGGAATCGGTGTTGTCCCCCATACCCTCGTAATCGACCAATGCAACCGCGTAGCCGGTGGAAGCGATTGCGGCCGCGACCATCACTTCCGGATAGTCTCTGGGCCTGTCCTGATGGTTTAGATACTGGGACGGCGAAAAGGGCCGGTAAACCTCGGTTCCGTGCTGATACATGAGGATCGGCACCGAAGGTTTGCCGCCGATGATTGCTCTCGGAAGAATAAGCAGTCCGGTCATGGAGTGCACATTGCCGTCCGCACCGGTGGATTGATAGGTAACCTTCTGCATATCGAGTGTAAATCTGACGCTGGTCAGGAGAGTGCCGAAGCTGCTGATGAAACTGCTCCAGTCCCAATCGGTCAATGCTGTATCAGTTTTTTGTTCTATGCTCTCCAGCAGTGTCGTGACAGACGTCTGCGTGGATGATTTTGAACCGCAACCCGCCAGAAGGATGGCTACAGCCAGAATTGTTGCAGAGAGTGTGCTTGCGGTCTTAAAGACTCGATTCATTGCTCCGTCTCCTTTTAATGGGTTTCATCACGCCTGCGCCGCTTTTATTGCCTCCGCTCCCACAGTGGAGGCAATCGTGTCGAACCTTATCTCCGGCTCTTTGAGGAGCAGTTTCATTGCTCCGATCAGAACACCGAAATGGATGGACCTCAGATGGGTGTCCAACTCCGCACTGGTATTCCACACTTCCTTGAAGAAAATGATGTTGTCAGTCTCCGCATCCACGTAGCAATTGCAACTTATGCACCCCTGCTCGCGGCGAATTGCTCCGAGTATCGCTTTAAAGGTTTGAAGGACCTCTTTCTGTTTCTCGGGTGGCACTGTCATCTTGATAGTTGCATCTATCATCGGCTTTCTCCTTGAGGCATATTTACAACGCAACTTTCGCTGAAAGCACGACTGTGCTTATGTTCAGTTAATAAGGAACATCGCAACTAATATGCCAGAGAAGAGCTGTGGGTACTGCGAGCACAAGGGTATGATTATACAGTGGAAAATGGAAAGAGAGAGTGCGGGGTGATGGAAAAACCGTCAGAGTTATCCGTCATATTTAACATAACCGCCAAATACGACGGACAACGTTGAGGCAAACATTTCGTATACTTTTTTAAAAAATATCAGTCCTTTTCATTCCAGGCAACGTTACCGGCGAACATCCCGTTCCTCCTGATATTTTCCGCGACCTTTCTGAAATGGAACCCGTAAATGGCATAGGTTATGGCCAGCGGGAAGAGCCGCGGTCGCCTCGCGAGAGACCAGAAGAAAAGTTTCCAGAAGTGGAACCTTTCTCTCCCGATTAACCCCAGGAACAGGACCGATTTGAAGAGCGCCCCCACATACCCCGGCTGGAGGTGAAACTTACCCAGATGCAGCGGCCGATACTCCCTGAGGAGCCTGATCACCCGCTGATAGTAGTTTTTGGGTAAGTAGATAGTGTCGAGGATGGTTCGATAACCGCCGATGAGCTCATCGGTATTCATTCGGGGGACAAAATTCAGGTCGATGGCGGTATTGTTGCCGGTGCCTTCCCCCAGAAGTCTCCCTTCCCGTGACATGCGCTGGTGGAGCCTGGTCCCGCGTATGGCGGAAAGCAGGCCAACCATGGCGGTTACGATGCCGCTTTCCTGGATGAAGAGTATCTGCTTGTCGAAAATCGATGGGGGATCGCTGTCAAAGCCGACGATAAACCCCCCGTGCACCTGGAGCCCGGCATTCTGAATGCATTTGACTGATGCCAGCAGGTCGCGGTTCCTGTTCTGCAGCTTGCCGCTTTCGGCGTGGCTCTCCTCGTACGGAGTCTCGATGCCGATAAAGACCTCTTCGAAACCTGCCCTGACCATCAGTTCCATTAGTTGCGGGTCATCGGCAAGGTCTATAGACGCCTCGGTGTAAAAGTAGAACGGGTGCTCTTTCTCTACCATCCAGTCGATAATGGCGGGAAGTACCTCCCTCTTCAGCTTTCCCTTGTCGCCGATGAAGTTGTCATCGACGAAAAAGATTGCCCCCCGCCACCCACGGAGATAGAGGCTCTCCAGTTCGGCGATCAACTGCTCCCGAGTCTTGCTCCTGGGTCTCCTCCCGAACAGGGCGGTGATGTCGCAGAACTCGCAGTCAAAGGGGCATCCTCGGCAATACTGGATATTCATGGCGGCATAGTTCCTGACATCTATCAGTCCCCAGAGAGGAATAGGCGTATCAGCAAGGTTCGCCCATTGTTCATCGGCATAGAGATGCCGGGGCTCCCCTCTCATGACGTCCGCCAGGAATGGCGGCAGGGTGAGTTCCGCTTCGCCCAGGACCAGGTGGTCCACATCGGGGAAATCCTCGTGGCAGGCGGTAAAGAGGGGGCCGCCGGCAACGCTCTTCACTCCCAGCCGCCGGCAGCGGGCGATCACCTCCTGGGCTGAATTCCGCTGGATTGTCATGGCGCTGATGAAGACGTAGTCGGCCCACGCCAGCTCCTCGTCGGAGAGAGCGCGGACGTTCATGTCCACAAGCCTCTTTTCCCACTCGGCAGGGAGCATGGCAGCCACCGTCAGAAGCCCCAGGGGTGGGAAACTCGCCTTCCTGTCTATGAATTTCAAGGCATACCGGAAGCTCCAGAAGGTGTCCGGATAGTGGGGATAAACGAGAAGAATCTTCATATGAAAGCACCTGGGTCACGTCTTATGCGGGGAAGTGAATGATGCAACCTATCATTACTTGCGGCAGCCCGGATCAACTCATCTTGAGCCCGGGCTGCCGACACGATTTAATTCCCTCAGTGAATAATTAGAATGGTAAAAAGATGCGGATGCCCGGCGGTGGAGGCGGTTCATAGTAAACCGGAGGCGGGACATAAACTCGTTCACTGTAGCCATATGGCTGATACACACGCCTGCCATGAACATAGCTGTAGCGGCCATGCCCACGACCTCTCTGCTCGTAACGGTCGCGGTCATGCCCACGACCTCTCTGTTCGTAACGGCCGTTGTCGTGTCTCCCCCAACGGTCATGATCATCATCGCCGAAGGACGGCGCCACGTTTATACTGCCGATCATTGCGGCTAAAGCAAGCCCCGTCATGATCTTGCCGACTATGGATCTGAAATTCCATCTGCTTGATGTTTTCATATAGTCACTCCGTTTCTGGATTGATTCAAATCTCTTGGTTGACGTCAATCTTTAGTTGAAGAATAT
>JBGQDJ010000152.1:0-6571 GCA_041495805.1 Geobacteraceae bacterium | reverse complement strand
ATACCAGAATGCTATCAAGATGTTCCTCAAGTATGTCGTCGAGAATCACCGCCTACGTGAAGATATCAAGAAACTCTGTGGTCATTACCCTGTGCAAATCTGCACACGTGACAACTGTATTCCCCACCTTCTCGAACGGGAAATCAACAAGGACAAGTCCTCGTTCAGCCATGATGACATAGACATTTTCTTTGCCACCATTGAAGAGCAGATTGCGGAATGCAAGAGATTCCACGCCAAGGCTTTCCAATCGTTCAGGCGGGACAAGGCGATGTTTGCCACAATCTATACCGGTAACCTTAGGGCTTGCGAAGCGATCCGGTTGAGCATTACTTCGTTTCAGGAAGAGCCGTTCATCAAGGAACTCAAGAAGTTCGCATACATGAATGTCTGGGGAAAGGGTTCCAATGGAAGTGGTGAAAGGTTCCGTGAAGTCCCGGTTACCGATATCGAATACCCTGAGGTCATGGAGTGGTATTGTCAGTCTGTGAGGCCCTGGTACCTCGAGCAGGCTGACCCGAACGAGACGGCGCTTTTCCTTTCAGAGCGCGGCAAAAGAATTTCGTATTCTGCATTGCGGAAAAGATTCAATGAGATTATCACCCTGGCGGGATTGGACGGCAAGAATTATACGCTGCACAGTTTCCGCCGTGCCGGCGCTTTCCATGATACCTGCAATATGGACATGCAATCCGTGCAACATAAGATGGGACACCATTTCTATGCAACACTTTGCGGATATCTGCCATCCAAAGACCCGTACATGAGGGAAGAGCATTACAATGTCATCAAACGTCAAATTAAGAAAAGAAGGAGATAGAATATGGGAGATTCAAAAACACATGGTAAAAAGAAGTCGAATCTGAAGAAAAAACTCGTTTGGCGATTGCCTGTCGTCATGGCCGAGAAAGGCATTTATACCAAAACGGAACTGCATAGACTCATGACGGGGATCGGCTTCGAGATATCGACTGTGCATATCGGGAGAATATTCAAAGGATTGCCGGAACTACTGAATACCGAACTGTTACTGGGCTTAATGGAAGTTCTCGACTGTAAACTGACCGACCTGATCTGGGTTGAAGATATCAAGCCCGACGGAACAGATGATTCAGAGAACGATGGCGGATCAGGAATAAAATCCGATGATGCATCGATCGGGAAATCCCGTCGAGGACCAAAAGGCGGAAGTCTGAAATTGATCGCGGCGGAAACAAAGAGTTATGACCCTGACTCTGGCCCTCATTTCGGGGCGCGGCGTAATCTCCGGGCAGAAAGGCTCGAGGAAGAATCGGATAAAGACTAATGGCACCCCCCAGACGCGCACGAACAGTTTGTGACGGTTGCGGTAATGGCATGGCCAGGGCAGCGATCCTGCATGACGCCAAGGCTTACTGCAAACGATGCTTCAAGAAGCATTTCGAGGGCGTGCCATGCGACAGTTGCGGGAATCTGACCAGTTCATACCATGGAGAAGAGCCGGTCAGATGCAAAATCTGCCGTTCGAAAAACCGGAAGTGCCTTAGATGCGGGGAAGTCGTTGTCAACAAGGGCGAAAAAGGGCGCAAAATCGGCATAACGCTAAAGGAAGGAGTCGTCTGCTCTTCATGCCGAGACCATTACGGTGAAGAAAAATCATGTGCCGCCTGCGGCAGGATGTCACGTTTCCTGTCGCGTGATATCAAGGCCGGCTTTACCGAACCGGTTTGCTCATCGTGCCGCCACCAGTCACGCCCTTTCGTCTGGTGCGCTCAATGCGGCAACTATCGCTACGAGTTCGGCGAAATCGGCGGACAGAAAGTCTGCTTCAGTTGCTATCGGGAAAAGCATCCCCTCACCTGTCCGGGTTGTGGCAAGCCTGGAATGCCGTATGCGGACGCACTATGCGCCGAGTGCAACTGGAAAGGCATTGTCCGGTCAGAGGCCAGAAAAATTGCGGCTGGGCTTGAGAATGCATGGTGCCGTTCCCTGTATATCGATTTCAGCGAGGAGCTGATTGCAACTATCGGAGGTTACGCTGCAAAGGAGCGACAGCCGCTCTATACTTCATTTTTCTCCGCGCTTGATTCCTCGTTCAGTTCGCCGGATGACATCAATATGCCCGGGTTGTGCCGCATTATTCCTTCCGATGAAATGAGACGCTATAAAGTTTCCTATGAGTTCCTGGTAAAAAAAGGCGTTCTGCCAGATGACCTGGATACCAGGGCCAACGAGTATGAGGCCATAAGGCAGCAGGTTTTGCTTGCCGCTGCAAAGGGGAAATGGTTTGCGCTTACTCTTCAAGAATTCCATGAGCATATGATGGAGGTCCGATCCCGCTTTCAACGCAGAGGGTGGAAAGGGAAATACGAGCGCTTCAAAATGGCCAATATTACAAAATCTCTTGCCGCGGCTTCACAATTCTTGGATTCCAGTAATGTTGTCGGACTTGGCCAGTTGACCCCTGACCACCTGGATGAGTTCATTTATCGCCACAAGAACCACAAGTATTCCCTCTACGGCTTTATCCGGTTTCTCCGCAAAAAGGGCCGGAGTTTCGTAGCGCTGGATTTGCGGGGGCTGGCAAAACCGGTAAATTACAACTTCATACCGGAACAGATTTGCGAAAAGCTCATAGATACGTGGCTTAATTGCGGCGACGGGGATATCAAGCAATCCCTGGTCTGCATTCTGATGCTCTTCTATGCGCAACGGGCAAAACGGCTGGCAAGTCTCGAATTGTCGGATGTAAGCATCGGCGAAAAGGGAGGCTGTTCCATTGCGTTTGTTAATGATGATGTAAAACTGGCCCCGGAAATCGGCAAACTTCTGAAGAGGTATCTCGACCAGCGCGGAAACGAGGACCGGGAGAACAAATATCTCTACCCGGGTCTCACTCCCGGTTCGCATATCAGCGTACGGACACTGAAGGAGTACCCCGCGAAGTATGGCGTAACCAATCTGAAGCTTTTTGCCACGGGGTTGGCAAGATTGGGGCAGTACGGTCTCCGATACCCGAATGCCATCACTAGGACCCTGGGTGTTTCCATGTTTACGGCAGTGCGCTATCTGAGCATTTTCAACGAGAGAATACGGGATGAAATGAGGAAAGCGCTCTGATGTGGGTCTATTTCATCGAATGTGAAGGCGGCAGCATTTACACCGGAATTGCCAAGGACGTTGCAGAGCGTTACGAAAAGCACGTTAAGGGCAAGGGAGCCATCTATACGAAACTGAATCCGCCGGTGCGGTTCCTTGCCGCGAAAGAGTTTCAAGACGATACTGAGGCCCGCAAACTCGAATGGAGATTGAAGAGATTGTCACGGGAGAAGAAAATTCAGATGGTTGAGGAATTCAGGAAGAACGGTATCTGGTCACTGGAAGGCCTGTCGCGGGCCTTGTAGTACGATTCGCATATTTAATGCCTACGGTTCCAAATAGGTACATCCCTTCGTTGGTAATGTTGGTTTGAGTCCTTTAGCCTCTTTTCCACAATGACTTACCTGTCTTGCGACATATTCTGTCTCTGAATCATTTTAGACTTTCCCTCATATGCCTAATCGCGTAAATTCTTTTCATTGAGGTGGCTTATGACAAGCCCGGAATCATCGAGCCGAAACATTAACAAATTTGATTCTGGCGAGACACAGAAAAACCAGGCGTTGGGAGGATAAGATGAAACGGGACATGGATCTTTGCAGGAAGATCCTTCAACATGTGGAAGGGCTATCAGTCGGAGTTCGCACTATCGACGTTGACGATCTCGAATATGCAGTACCCGATATCGATCAGGACACAGTAAATTACCATGTAAGATTATTGATGGGAGCTGGCTTTATCGAATCCACGGGGACATCAGTAAGAGGCGCACTGCTAGTGAAGGGACTGACCTGGGGAGGGTACGAATTCCTCGAAAAATCTCGAGATGAAGGCCTATGGGGGAAGGCAAAAAAGATTGCGAAGGAGAAGACGGGGGGCCTCGCAGTCGAGTCTTTGTCTGCAATCCTTTCTGATCTAATTAAGAACGCCATCGGTGGATAGCTCGTGAATCATGCAAGTTAGGCCAAGTATTCAGATTTTTAACCTTTTCTCCATTTGCATTCATGTGTACACAGTGTGCCGTCAAAGAGTTCACGGTTGAGAATATCAAGGATATGTAATGAATTAATCAAGCCACCGCAATATTTGGGCTCAAGCGCAATCGTAAGCCCGACAATTCTCTTCAGAAGTGGCCTTAACAGAGGACCGTCTATTGACAAGAATGAGCGTATGTAACTATCTGGTTGAACCAGGTCCGAGCCGAGAAGTGAACCCGCCTCGTGATTTTCGATAGCAAAGAAATCAAGGTCAATGTCTAGAAATACAGGATTATCCGGTGGAAGATCATTCAAGAGTTGGTCAAGATGCTGATAATACTTGACGGTGTGAACATTTCCAGCTTTGTCGATTTGTTGCAGCTCTTCATGAGAAAACTTGAAATCATCTGAATCCTTGTCACTATTCATCAAGACAAATACATCAGAGAAGAAATTAATGTAAAGTGCTGGAAGGATGTGTCCATCATTTAGCCTACGAAGGCGCATCCAGGCAAAGAACCCCAACTCCGTGTGGTTGCCAATATTAAGATGATCCAAATCGTCAACATCAACCTCACTAGGCACACCTACATCATCATGTGAATCAAGAGTAATTAGTACCGGGCGGAACCCAGGCTTTCTTTTCTCATGCGCATAAAGCGCCCAGTAGTAAAAGGCAAAGCGATGTTCATGAACAATGCCCACGGTACAGCAACCATGCTTATCTCCGGGTTGGGAGGTATGCACAGTCTCACATCCTGGTGGCTTGAGCCACCCCTGTATACTGTTGAGCCATTTTGAAATGCGAATGGTGTCCATTTTCTCCATCTGCAAATACAAAAAACATATGGACTAAAATCGCCTGTTTGTTTCCAGAACTTCTAATCCTGTACGAATTCTGTTAACACACCATTCAGCATCCTTTTCTGCCCACCCCTTTGTTCCGATTAAATATCCTTTTAGCATATCCACATCCATCGGTGTTCTTGAATATCTTGAGACAGCACATATAAACGTATCCAATCTTCTTATGTCATTAAAATGATAACTGGCTGGGAATAATCCCATGTAATTTTCGAAGCTGGACTTTAGAGTTACAGCACTCCCTTTCCACCTCCAAGGTGGGTCGCGGAGCAGTTCTATGAATGTCAAATAAGTCTGAAGCTACGTGACCTTGCCTCGTTTGGGATGATGTTCGTCCTCAAACGGCCATTTTCTTGGTCCGAATTTACCGGACTTCGGGTTCCACATGTCCCGTATGTTGACATGTCCAAAAAACCGTTGCAGCCCCTGCCGGACTCTTCCGGCAGTAATGGGCTGTTTCAGACGCCACGGAGCAAACGAAGCCAGAAACGTTACCTTTGCGTCATCAAGCAATACCAGTAACTGGGGGATGGCATAACTGACCGACAGTATCTGTACCCAACGATGGAGTACCTGTCGTGACTGCTGCCAGGTTTCCTTCCATCCCCAGCGATTCTTGAGCTGATTGAACAGATCCTCAACCGACCATCTGCGCCCGTAGTTGAGAATAATCCTGGCGGCGGACAGCGATATGTCGGTAGAGAGAATCAAGCATGGCTTGGTACGAGAGCCATTCTCGTTAACAAGCTGGCTCCAGACAATCCGCACGGCCCTGCCTTTCAGGAAGCGGGCCAGCACAACGGCAGAGCGGTAGTACACCATCTGGGTCTTACCATAAATAAAACACTCCATGCTGACTTCCGGCAAGGAGTCGATCCACTCGGTAGAGACCTTGTCGCCGTACTTTCTTGGGCGTCCCCGTTTGCCGGTACGCTCAGGCAGATGAAAGAGCGCCGTGTCCCGGCGCACCTGGCCGATCATCTGCAGTCCATGGTCCAGGGCATACGAGATCAGGGTGCAGCGCATATACCAGCTGTCCATCAGCAGCAAGGTCTGGAACCCTTGAAACAGGGGAGCAATCACGCGCAGCAGGGTTTTTGCGGCCACCAGCTTGCCAGAGTTGCCTCCCTGACGAGCCAGACGGGAGAGGATCGGGATACCCAGAGACCGGAACCCCTTGGACAGCGTCAGAGCCAACGTCACCCAGCACTGCCCTCTGACAAAGGTTGGGCGATTGGTTTTGTTGCCGTGCTGGAAATGGATGGCCGACCCAGGGGCCTTCTTTGACGATCTGAACACAATCGTATCGTCAATCATGAGAAACCAGCGGCGCCGGGGAAACATCTGCAGGGCAAGGCGGGCAGTCTGACGTCCCAAGGCAACCCATGACCACTTTCCGAAGTGGAGCCACTTGTAATAGCTGTTCCAGTGCCTGACGGTATTGACCGCCAGGACGGCATCGGTTACAAAACCCCTCTGGGTAAGCATTGCCCCAAAGAGGAGTTCCAGGAAAGTTGGAACCGAACGTTTTGGGAGAGCTTGAGCCAGAAATGTGATAGCATCGAACAGGGCACGGGGGATATGGCGGTATCCCTTGTAGTCCATAGCGGCCTCCAGAGAGAAAATGATTTTCCCTCTAGAGGCCGCGCCTT
>JBGQDJ010000151.1:0-6607 GCA_041495805.1 Geobacteraceae bacterium | reverse complement strand
GATCCTACTGCCTTTTCTGGTGCCGTTCTGGGCGAATACGGTTGGGAAGCTGAATGGCCCCAGTTTGACATTCAGATTGGTGCTGACACGCTTTTTGCTGACATGCTTGACCAGCATTCGGAAACTCCAGCAGATCGCTTCACCGTCTGGCGTATCCGAAATGGTCTCTCTCTTGCTGCTGCAAGTCGTGAACTTGGTGTTACAGTCCGCACTGTAAGTGCCTACGGTTCCGGTGCTCGCCCCATACCGCGTACCGTTCAGCTTGCATGTATTGGCTGGGAAGAAGAACAGCGTAGAAAAACCGCCTGATAGTATGCAGTCGGTAGTCGCTCTTCCAGCGGCTGTGATTCAATGGCTTTTCTTACTGCAAAGCCTGAAAATGGCAGCGGCAAAGACTACCATCAAAAGGGAGCATGCTATCAACCCGCCGATGTAGAGCCAAGCCATCAATTCCCAGTGCGCTTTTCGCTCAGGCGACGCTACGGAAAATGATGCTACCATGGCATACCCATCATGCAATAAAGTGCTCCACAGGCAGATAGAATTTCTCCTATCCAAATCAGCGATTTCTTCCCGTAAAATTCTTTGTGAGGTGGCCGGGGCTCGTTTTCCAGCCTTTCATAACTGCAAGTACAACGCGGAACTTCCCGCGACAACGGTTTATCCGTCCCATCACAGGTGCAGATTGAAAAATTGATGACCGTTCCCCGTGAGAAAATAGTGGTGGTAACAGGAAAGCTTTCCCAAAAACAGATGTATGAGATCACAAAGCTCTTGGCTCTCTGGATCGGAATAGCCGAGGATTGAGCTATACCGCACCTTCAGCGATAAGCGGACAATGGCGGTTTTCAATCAGGTTATATTTACCAAGTGCGCCAGGCCAATCCTCACCGCCTTTCATTGCACTCTTCACACCCTCGCCCTGAACCTGCTGGTGCAGATATCTTTTCCCCTCTCTATGGCGATTCCGTGATCCATGTTCAACGAGACATGGAGAAGGATCTTGAAGACCGCCTCCACCTCGTCCGGGTGACCGATTGCTGTTGCGATCTCCTCTGCGGTCAGGCCGCCCTCTTTGTTGTTACGCAGGAAATCGAGGATATCCTTCTGCAGATCTAGCACCGCTCCGGCCGCCTTTTTCCCCGCCTCGACGCCGGGCTGATGGTAGGCGTTGATGTTGACGAGTGAAGCGTAGAGGCCGACGGCCCGCTCGAAAAGGGCGATGAGTGCGCCGACTGTGGCCGGGTCGAGCTTTTCGACGATGATGGTGATCGACTCCCTGCCGTTCTCGTAAAGGGCCCTGCGGGTCCCCTGGTAGAAGCCGGACAGGTAGTCCCCGCTGGTGGTGTCCGGCTCCACTTCCATGGAGCGCCCCTCGCGGTCCCTTAAGACCTCGATGAAGGTGACGAAGAAGTTGTTGACCCCTTCCCGCAGCTGCTGCACGTAGGCGTGCTGGTCGGTTGACCCCTTGTTGCCATATACGCTGATCCCCTGGTTGACTCTATTCCCATCACGGTCGAATTCCTTTCCCAGCGACTCCATGATAAGCTGCTGGAGGTAACGGGAAAAGAGGATGAGTCGGTCCTTGTAAGGGAGGACAACCATGTCCTTTTCTCCCTTTCCGCCGGTCGCGTGGTACCACATGAGTGCAAGGAGAGCCGCCGGATTTTCGCGTGTTACTGGATTGCGGGTGATCTCGTCGCATCTGCGCGCACCGGACAGGAGCAGGTCGATGTTGATCCCCTGGAGCGCAGCCGGCAAAATTCCAACTGTCGATGTTATTGAGGTGCGGCCACCCACCCAGTCGAACATGGGAAAACGGGCAAGCCACCCCTCCTCGATCGCTAGCCTGTCCAGATCGCTGGAGCGGCCGGTAACCGCCACGGCGTGCCGTTCAAAGGAGATGCCGGCGTTTTCATAGACACGTTTTGCCTCCAGCATGCCGTTTCTGGTCTCCTTTGTGCCTCCGCTCTTGGAGATGACCACGGTCAGGGTTTCCGTGAGATGGACGCCGATCTCCGCCATCACCCTGTCGATCCCATCAGGATCCGTGTTGTCGAGGAAACAGGGGATGAGCCGGTCCTCGGTCGAGCCTAATGCATCGGCGACGAACTGGGGCCCCAGGGCCGAGCCGCCGATCCCGATAATGAGAAGTCGCCTGAAGCGCCTACCGCCCTGAGCCGTGATGATGCCGTCATGGACCTGTTCGACAAACTCCCTGACATCGCGCAGGGCGAGCTCGATCTCCTCGGAAATGATTTCCGCCGGCGCAAGGGGGGGCTTGCGCAGCCAGTAATGACCGACCATACGGTTCTCGTCGGAGTTGGCGACAGCCCCCTTTTCCAACGCTTCCATCTCCGCAAAGGCCTTCTGCATGCGGGGCTCCATCTCCGCAAGAAAACCGTCGGAGAACTCCATCCTGCTGATGTCGAGCATGAGCCCCAGATCGGGGGAGGTGCAGAGGTACTCCTTGAAGCGCTGCCAGAGTTTGATATTGTCCATGCGTCCTCCAATAAAATAGCGTTTAGCGTATAGCGATTAGTGCTTAGTGGTCTGAGGTTAGCATATGGCAATTAACGGGTTTTCTATCCGCTAATCGCTATACGCTATCCTCCAGTCAATGCCCCGCTGCAGCTCGACCCTTCCCCCGCCGTACAGCAATAACAGTGCTGGGCCAGGAAGAGCTCGGTGCCGCTTATGGCGGCCGCCTCCAGGTCGTCTATCTTTAGAATTCCCATCTGTTCGTCTGCTATGGGGAGGCCGATCGCCTGGTTGAAGTCGCAGTTGTAGAGAAACCCCTTCCAGTCGACGCTGACCAGGGTGCGGCACATGATGTTGCCGGCGGCGTCCGGGTTGAAGCTGGTGGCGAGGAGGTTTAGGTAGCGCTCATATGCCCCCTGTGTTTCCAGGTATTCCCGGAATCGGCCTATTGGCGCGTTGGTGATGGTATAGAGGTGGTTGAAGATGATCCCGTGGCGCTCCAGCAGCTCCGCCTTGTAGGCGGTTTCCAGCTCTTTCTGGGAACCGGGGATGTAGCCGCCGCCGGGGTTGTATACAAGATTGAGCTCCAGCTTCCCACCGTAGCCGAGCGTGTTCAACCTTTGCAGAGCGGCTATGCTGCGGCTGTAGACCCCTTTGCCACGCTGCCGCTCGACGTTTTCCTCCAGATAGCAGGGGAGGGATGCGGTTATGACGAGCCGGTGCTCGCGATAGAATTCCGGTAGCCACTCCATCCCCGGTTCGTTAATGATGGTCAGGTTGCTCCGGACGATGCGGCGCGGGGAAAGCCCGTTTGTCGCCTCCACAAGAAAACGGAAATGGGGATTCATCTCCGGGCAGCCTCCGGTGATATCGAGGACAAGTCCGGTTTTTCTTTCCAGAAAGCCGACAATCTTCTCCATGACCACTTTAGTCATGACCTTCTTTCCGTCGGGTGAGGCGCCGACGTGGCAATGTCCGCAGGAAAGATTGCAGAGGTTGCCGAGGTTTACCTGCAGGGTCTGCAGGGTGTCGAACTTGATGTAGACAGGATTGATTTCCCGGAGGCGTTCCTTGAAGGCGGCGACCATGTGGTTCTCCTTTGTTTAAGGGGGGACCTGTGACAAGTGACCTGTGACCAGCGACCTTAAGAAAATAATATGATAAATTATTTAAGGTAGCCGATACAAGCAAAATCACAATATGCTCATACTCCCAGCCCCTGGTCATTAGTCACTGGTCTCTGGTCTCTGGTCCCTTGTCCCCCCAGTTCCCTTTTATCTTGCTGTAGATAACCGGCAGGAGCGCAAAGAGGCCGAGCAGTGCAAAAGAGCCCAGGACCCGCGGCGAGGCGACTTCCCTGATTGAGGAAATGGTCGCCAGGCTTGCTCCCGCATTGCAGTAAACGAAACCGCCGGGGATAATCCCGATCATTGTGCCGATAATGAAGGTGCGCAGCGGCAGACGGGTAAGGCCCGCGGCCAGGTTGATGAGGAAAAAAGGAAAGATCGGCACCAGTCTGAGAAAGAGGAGGTAGTTGAGGCCGCGCGTTTCCAGTTCGTGATTCAGTTTCTTCAGACGGTCGCCAAATTTCCTCTGCACAAGGTCATGGAGCAGAAAGCGGGTCGCAAGGAACGCAAGGGTTGCGCCGATGGTGGCGGCCAGATTGGCGTAGACAGTGCCCATTATAGCACCGAAAACAGCGCCCGCGGCCAGGGAGAGGATCGCGGCTCCGGGGAGCGAGAGGGCGGTCTGGAGTATGTATATGGCCATGAAGAGGAGAACCGTGGCAAGCCGGTGTTCCGCGTAAAATGCCGCAAGCAGATCCCTGTTGGCCTTGAGCGTAGCCAGGGTGAGAAATTGCCCAAGATCGAAATAGAAGAAGAGGACGACGAGGAGTGCTATGATGCCGAGTATAAGGATCTTTTTCGTGGTCATTGGCGCTGTTCCGTTACTTTGCCTTTAATCGGTTCCGGGAAGCATCTATCCGGTTCAACCATTCCGCCACTTGAGCCAAGCGGCGAGAATCTTCTGAACAAAAGGTGTGAGCCGGGTCCGGTTGTAGGCATCGGCGAGTTTTTTGATCGCCTCGGCCTGGGTCGGGTAGGGGTGGATAGTCCGGCCTATGGCCGAAAGCCCTAGCCCGCTTGACATGGCGAGGGTCACCTCGCTGATCATCTCCCCCGCATGGCAGGCCACGATGGTGGCGCCGAGGATCCTGTCGCTACCCTTTTTAAGATGGACCCGCGCGAAACCTTCGGATTCGCCGTCGAGAACGGCCCGGTCAACGTCAGCCAAGGGCACGGTGAGTGTGGCAACTGGGATACCTCGGTCTATTGCCTCCTGTTCATACATCCCCACATGGGCCACTTCCGGGTCGGTGTATGTGCACCAGGGGACCACGAGAGCGGAACTCTTCTGCCTCCCCATGAAGAGGGCGTTGGCGATGACGATCCGGGCCAGGGCATCGGCGGTGTGGGTGAATTTGTAGGGGAAGCAGATGTCGCCGGCTGCGAATACCCGCAGGTTGGATGTCCGGAGCAGTTCGTCCACCTTCACCCCCTGTTGCGGGTCGTATGCGATACCGGCAGCTTCAAGCCCGAGCCCCTCCATGTTCGGGGCACGGCCGACGCCGACGAGTATCTCGTCCACGGCGATCTCGATCACCTTTCCACCATGCTCCGCGGTTATTACTTTTTTATCCCCCTTCCGGGAGGCACTGATGGTTTTTGTATCCAGGGCTAACTGCACTCCGTCACGGATAAAGGCGTTCTTCACGATATCCGCGGCGTCCCGGTCCTCGCGCGGTAGGATGTGGCTCCCCCGCTCCACGATAGTGACCCGGCTCCCGAGCCGGGCAAAGGTCTGGGCCAGTTCGCAGCCGATCGGCCCGCTGCCGATGACTGCGAGGCTGCGGGGGAGTTCGGTCAGGGAAAAAACCGTCTCGTTGGTCAGGTAGCCTGCCTCCGCGAACCCCGGGAAGGGTGGTGGCGCGGCCCTTGCCCCTGTGCAGATAACCGCCCGTTTGAAGCAAAGGGTCTTTCCTTCCACTCCGATGGTGCCGGCGCCGGTGAAACTTCCACTACCGAAAAAAACGTCCACACCCAGTTCGTCCCGGAAACGCCGCGCCGAATCATGACGGCTCAGCCCGGCGCGAATACGCCGCATCCGCGCCATTGCCGCGGCAAAATCGATGCTTATACCATCCCCGCCGGTCACCCCGAAATCGTCCCCATGCCGGGCTTCATAAATGGCGCGGCCGGAGCGGATAATCCCCTTGGAAGGAACGCAGCCGTAGTTGAGGCAGTCTCCTCCGAGGAGGTGAGACTCGATCAGCGCCACTTTTGCCCCGAGAGAGGCGGAGCCCGCGGCACAGACGAGGCCGGCCGTTCCGGCCCCTATCACCACAAGGTTGTAGCAATGCGCCGGTTCAGGGTTCAACCAGCCGCCGGGGTGGACATTCTCCACGAGTGCATGATTTTCTTCGGTCTGCGGAAATATTAGTGAAGGTCCGTTCATGGTCGATTTCCTGTAATAATTGGCCACGTATATCCGGTACGATTCCGCATACAATACATCAGTTCGGCGTGCGCTACAAGCTTTGCAGATCCATGATTATCAAGTTTAGCCTGGAAAGCGTGGTTGGCAATTCCCGGATCTATTATAATGAACATCCTGTTATGGAATGCAGCACCGGATGGTCTTCGCTGGAGTTTCCGGTTGCAAATCCAGAGATATTTTATTACCGGGCTAAATTTCTTAGAAATTATTCCGATATAAAATATAACCTTAAAATAAATCTGGATAATGAAAAGTGGAAGAGGGGGGTAGGGCGATGGCGATCATGGTTCATTTCAAGGACGATACGGTCAGTTTCGTGCCGGATAAGGATCTTGGCGAACTGATACTCACCGACAGAATTGTTGCCTTCAGACGGGGTACAAGTTGGGTCGGCATCGGCGGTTCAGCGCTCCAGGGCCAGACAGCGCCTGGTTATAACGCGGGCAAGGAGAGAAGACGTCCGACTGCAAATGGAGACGTCTGGAAAAGGATAATGATCACGGATGCCCGATAGGGAGAAGCATTCCGATTCTTCCGATACATCGCCCGCCTGAAAATCTCCCGGCGT
>JBGQDJ010000150.1:0-6635 GCA_041495805.1 Geobacteraceae bacterium | reverse complement strand
TGCTCGAATTTCTGGCAGATTTCCTGCACTTGGGCAAGATCGAGCCCGCCGGGGATCATTTCGTCGGCGCACATCCGGATACCGACGGTAAAGTCGTCACCTACCGCCTTGCGGACCGCCGCGACGAACATGATGGCGGCGCGCATCCTGTTTTCCAGGGAACCGCCGAATTCATCCGTCCGCTGATTGGAGAGCGGAGACATGAACTGGCGGGCCAGGCTGGAGTGGCCGTACTGGAGCTCAACACCGTCGAAACCGCCTTCGCGGGCATGCACGGCGCTCATCGCGAAGTAGTGGCAAACCTCTTCGATGTCCTCGATTTCCATCGACTTGGGAACTTCGCGGAACATACAGTCAGGCACCGGGCTCGGCGCCCATATCGGCAGGCGGGAAATCGAGCCGTCCGACTGCTGGCCGTTGTGGTTCAACTGGGCGAAAATCTTCGCGTCATAGGAGTGGACAAAGTCGGTAATCTTGCGGAAGCCCGGGATAACCGCGTGGTGATAGACGTCAATCAGCTTCTCATAGGCCATATCGGTGGGGTGTACGCTCATCTCTTCTGTGATGATGAGGCCTACGCCACCTTTGGCCCGCTCGCCCCAGTAATGCATGTGGCGTTCGCTGGGGAGTGTATTTACTGCGAAATTGGTAAGGTGCGGCTGAAAGGAGAGGCGGTTCTTAACCTCAACCTTGCCGATCTTTAAAGGTGAAAAAAGATATTGAAACATCATGTCGGCGTCTCCTTGAGAGATATTTGCTGCTTTTTTTGTCTGTGTTGTAGGGTGCGCCATGCGCACCTGAATTAATGATGGTGCGCATGGCGCACCCTACGAACTGTTGGTCAGGCGGCCTCTGCGTCTTTAGCTTGTTCTGCGATTGTGGTGACGCAGCGCTCAAGACATTCAGGGTCACCGCCGCTTATCTCGTTTTTCAAGTGCCAGGCCACGGCCGGACAACCGCCATGACACTGGTCGAAGCGCCGGCAATCTTCGCATGAATGTATGCGTAGCCGACGGAAAGAATTAAAAATCTCGCTGGAGTCCCAAATCTCCTGGAAGGTGCTCTCCCTAAGCGAACCTGCTTTGAAAGGGGCGCTCTGGAGAAAGGCGCAAGGATAAACATTGCCGTTCGGCCCGACGCAAGCTGTGAGCTTTGCCGCACCGCAGAGATTGAGGCCCAACCCTTGCCGTTCTTGGGTCGTAAGAGAAAAGAAACTGTCGCCTGTCCGCACGTCGCCGCTCTCGGAAAGCCATGCCGAGAACGCCAGAAGCTGTGTTGGGGTTGGTCGGAGTTCATCCCAGTTATCCACACCACGTCCCGAAGGACGGAAGCGGCTAACCCTGAGCGACACTCCGAGGGATTGGGACATGTCGTAGAGTGCGGGAATCTCCCCGGCATTTTGCGCGGTGAGTACGGTGTTCATGCTCGTGGCGATTGTGGTAGGCGCTAAAAGTTTCAACGCCTTTATCGCGGCGTCGAAAGTCCCTGTCCCGCGGATCGCATCGCAGGTCTCCCTGTTGGCCCCGTCAATGCTGACCTGAATATTCACCAAACGGGTCGCGGCAAGTCTGTCAATAAGCTCTTTATTGAGCAAGGTGCCGTTGGTGGAGATGCATGTCATGATCCCCCTCTCGTGGCAGGCTGCCAGGATTTCTTCGAAATCGGGGCGCATGAACGGCTCACCGCCGCCGATATTCACCTGAAAAACCCTGGATGCGTGAATCTGGTCAACCAGAGAGAGCGCCTCAGCTGTGGTCAGTTCATCGGGAGCGGCGGTACCCGATGAAGAGAGGCAATGACGGCATTTAAGATTGCACGCCTGGGTCATTTCCCAAGTCAGATTAACCGGGGAACGAAGCCCCATTTCAACAAATCTATTGCTCACTGAGATATCCTTTTTCCCTGAGTTTGACCAAAAGGCTTTCTACCCTGTTTTTGTCCCTTTTGTCCAGTTGTCCCAGGAACGCATCTACCGGCTCATTGCCGCTGAAAAAATCGGGCTCCAAAAGTGCGCCGGTTTCCGCGAAGAGGAGTCTCGGCCCCCTCAAATCATAAAAGAGGAGGCCGAACTTCTCCGATCGGACCCGGCAGGCGGGATGCAGTTTATTGCCTGCCGCGGCCATGTTTAGTACACTCCGCAGATGCCGTCGATGGCTAATTCTTCAACTTGGATTTCGTCGAGGATGCGGGGCTCTTCCTGACATTCGATGTTTTTCGTTTCCATGATTAGATTCTCCTTTTTTAATGAATTGTCGTCATTTCGACCGGGCGATCAGCACCAGATATTTAACGTCCGGGGGTAATCATCGCCCGTATTGCTTTTGTCCGGACGGCTAGGGTGCCTGGCAAGTCCAGCCGGCATCCACGGTGATCATGTTGCCTGTTACGCATTTGCTCTCGGGGAGACAGAGCCAGAGTACCGCCTGGCCGATGTCTTCGGAGGTGATTTCCCGATCCTTGAACAGATGCCCCTTCATGAAATCAACCTTTGCTTCATCCTGATCCATGCCGAAATACTCGGCAAGGCCTGACATCATCTTGGTCCAGATGGTACCCGGACAAACCACGTTGACATTGATATTGTGGTCGGCGGTTTCCATCGCGAGGCTCTTGCTGAAGCCTATGATGCCGTGTTTTGCTGCGCAGTAATGGCTCCCCATGCCGAAACCTCTCTGGCCTCCGACGCTGGAGATGGACACGATCTTGCCGGAGTGGGCGTCGATCATGTGCGGGACCACATATTTGCAGCAGAGGAAGGTCCCCTTGAGGTGCGAGTCAAGGGTTTCATCCCAGGTAAGCTCGTCCATTTCAGCTACAGGAACGAGACTGGTTACGCCGGCGTTGTTTACCAGGATGTCGACCTTGCCGAAGTCCGCGAGGACCTTTTCAACCAGGGCGCCGACTTCCGCTGAAGAGCGGATGTCGCATTTGATGCCTACTGCCTTTACTCCCAGTGCCTCAATTTCCTTTACTGCTGTATCGAGGTCGCCAGGGTTGGCCAGCGGATAGGGAACACTTTCCATATCGGCGCAGATATCGGCGATAACGACATTGCACCCTTCGCCCGCAAGCGCCTTAGCAATTGCTAAACCGTTGCCACGAGCCCCACCGGTTACGATAGCAACCTGATCCTTGAGTTTCATGATGCCTCCTTTCATAACAATAGGTTTGATAAACGACAGTTAATAAATAGCTCTGAATTCTTTCGGGGTAGTTCCGTAAATTCCCGTTAGGTATCACTCTGAAGCTGGTTAGGATCGAACTGCAATCCGACGGACCGAAGGCTTGTGTTGATCTCTTCCAGATCGTCTTTGAGCGAATCAATGCCGTATTCCTGAATCTGGTAATCCAGTTGATCTTCCAGGCTGGAGACCAGCGCAACAAGGTTGAAAAGCTGGACATATTCAGGATTGTTACTGAGACGAGCGGCATATTTGCCCATTAGCGATGATGCATTTATTTCTTCGAGTCCCCATTCAAGGGTGCCCCGGTCCACCTTCTTGATCATCACACCTTTCAGGAGAATTGCGGCGCGCAATCCCATCTGGGTGATTTCAGTGATCATTTCGCGGTCAGCCTCATTTGTAACCATTTGCGGCTCCTTAGGTCATGCGGACTTTCATGTTTCCTACCATCTCGCTGACTTCTTCGATTGTTTTGATGTAAGGGTCAAGGAATGCCTTGGCTGCGGCGAGGTCGGCGGCGCCTGCCACTGTTTCCTTGACATTGGCCAGTTCGCCGGCCAGTTTTTCGAACTGCCCGTTCCCCTTCTGGGTCTTGAAATAGATCTTTGTGTGAACCACTTCCAGTTCATCCGCCACTTTTACCAGCTTTGCACTGAGTTCGGGAAATTTGTTTTCTGAGGCAATTTCCCTGAAATTCTGGATGATCTCCCGTGCATACTGTACTCCCATTTTTACATCAGCCATTTTACTTCTCCTTTCGTTTTTGATTTTGTTGCTGATTGTTAGTTGAACAAACCTCAATGGTTTGCTTGAACTCTTCGGTTTTACAGCCCCCTGTCGCCAGTGGTTAATAAATCTTAGTGCTGGTGATGACCGTGCCCTTCATGGTCATGATCGTGACCATGACCATGGGATGATCCGGGGCAGGGCTTGCTTTCCATAACAGGGGCCTCCTCCATTTCCTTGGGGGGGAGTTGGCTGCTGACGTTTCGGGCGATCTCCACAAAGGCCTTTGCCGTAATGCTTTCCGCATTCAGCTCCACTATAGGTACACCGGTGTCGGCCGCCTCGGAAAAATCCTGGTCAAGGGGTATTGAACCGAGGAAAGGGATATCCATCATCCTGGCAAGCCCCTGCCCCTTGTTTTCCCCGAACAGGTAGACCTTGTCGCCGCAGCAGCGGCAGGTATAGACGCTCATGTTTTCGATGAGCCCGATCACCTTGGCGCCCAGAGAAAGGGAAGCGTTGATTGCCTTGGAACAGACCAGGGTCGATACCTCTTGGGGCGTGGTTACTATGATAACCCCGTCCAGATCCGGAATTGACTTTAATATCGCAATCGGCTCGTCACCTGTGCCGGGAGGGAGGTCCACCAGAAGAAAATCGAGGGCGCCCCATTTGGCCGCGGCAAGGAGTTGGCGGATTGTACGGCTCTTGGCCTGGCCGCGCCACATGACAGGGGTATTATCGCCCGGCCAGAAATGTGCAACCGAGAGGGTTTTGATTCCTGAAGCGCTATCTACCGGATCAAGCCAGAATGCGCCGTTCAGCTTGGCCTCTTTTTTTATGCCGAGCATTTTCGAGGTGCTGGGGCCATGGAGATCGGCATCGAAAACTCCAACCTTGTAGCCTGACTTGTTGAGGGCAGCTGCCAGGTTTACGGTTGTTGCAGTCTTGCCAACCCCGCCCTTTCCCGAAAGGATCGCGATTTTGTACTTCACATGCTTGAGGGCATCGGCTATAGCGCCATGCTTGGACAGTTGCTGCTTCTGCATCTCCACAAACTCTTCTTTTGTGACGTCAATTCCATCTTTTGTGATGTCCATTCATCCTCCAGTTTTCGTTTGACTGCTTACGATGAGCGCTTTATTGTATATTCAAGGGAACCAAGCCCAAGCCTCACGGCTTCGTTGAGGACCTCCTTGAAATCGATGCCGGTTCTGCCTGCTACCGGGGCATTGTCTTGTGTGAATTCACAAAGGAGGCCATAGGTGGCGGCGTCAAGCGCAACTGGATCGCTTGAGGCGAGAAAACCGAGATTCTGAACAATGGGAGATTCGCTGTAAGGATAGTATTCCGGCTGTGGGGTAACGTCCCACAGGTAGTTGATGTAGAAGACATTTCCATTCATTGCTTCCCGCACCCCCAGGTGCCCCTCCAGCGCCCGTTGATGAAATCGCTCCAAACGGTCTTTGGGAAGGGTCTCGCCATTAAAGTTATATGGGCTGAGTCCCTCCAGAATTCTCAGGCGCTCTTTGCAGGCCAGGGATTCAAATCCACCGTTGAAAAGTGCGCCGCTCATGCCGAAAAGGGGGTGGAGCGTAACATGTGAAAGTACCATGAAGGTGTCCGTCCGACAGATGGCGGTCCCTACTTCAACCCCACCGAGCATCGAGTCGGCTGCCTTGACGGGGTAGGAATTGGCCTCATCGCCGCTGAAACCACCGTTGATGGAAAAACTGCCGCTAAGTGTCGCAGACGTATACCCCTTGCTGTTTGCGACATCTTTAAATGCATGTCCCTTTGTCTTGGCCCTGTAATCGATCAGTTTCAAACTGTCACAGACAATCGGGCTTTTCGTCACGACCTTTTGTATCTCTTCAGACACAGTCCGGATAAAGATCGGACGAAGTCCGTATTCGTAACCGTCTTCGGAGGTGTTTATCTTGAGTGCAACCCTCATGTCATCTTCCAGCCTGTCGGTGGCGCCGGAACCGGCGAGAAGGCGTTTGAGTTTATGGGAAACCGAGTTTTCGGCGGACATGCCGTCGAAATCTATCCAGAAAACATCTACCATTTAGCGGGTCTCTCTCAAGGCCGAAAGGCCCTGCTTTCTTGAAGAGGATATCTTTCAACGCATATTCAGAGGTTGAAAGATTGATTGGAGCAAAAGACTGAAACCGGCAATAAGAAACCAGAGGTAAATGGGTTGGGCTGTTAAAAAATTCAACCCAAATGCCGGAATTAAAATAATTTAAATTCAGCTTGTTTCAGGTATACCTTGGTTTAAACAGCAATCACTCGAAAAGAAAAGGTTGATTCTTAAGATTACTTAATCGAGGTTTGTTGAATGCACTATAGACGTTTCTTGATGTGCTGTCAACATTTTAATGGGGATATTTGATACATTTTTCAAAAAATAATTCGCGAACTTTAAGCAAAGTGATGATATTTGCCCCACATTGCTCAGGGACGATATTTGGTGCATTCGCAAGAAGTAGGGGCAACCCTGTGTGATTGCCAGTTTTTGGCGGCCAGACAGGGTTGCACCTACAATATAATTTGTGCCATTTTGATTGCAACTTGGAGTTAATTGAATAGTGACCCTAGGGTGATATGTAGAGAAAAGTAATACTATGTGGCGAAAAGGGGCAACAAAACAGAAGCATGTCAGGTTACTATGTTTTTTAAGTGTAGAGAAAGTCAACAGTGATGGGAAAAGCAACATTT
>JBGQDJ010000149.1:0-6679 GCA_041495805.1 Geobacteraceae bacterium | reverse complement strand
GGCCAAGGCTACCTTGGCCTTAAATTCGGCGCTGTGACGTGTGCGATGTTGTGGCATTGAACCTCTCCTCTTTTAGGTTGGTTCATTGCTTATACACCTGTCTCAATATCCCCGTCCACTTCAATACAAGCCTGTAGCGAATGCGCCCATATCACCACGTTTTAGTAGCAGGGATTTATTTTAGCTGCAGGCCCCCCTTGACAGCAGATTCGTTTCGTTTGAAGCAGGTAAGAAAATATTATACCCCAAAACAAGCTGGTTGCAATCTTGGGTCAGCGCACCCGGATCTCGTCACCTTTTCTTTGTAGGAATTCCCATAGGAGAAATATGAAGATAAACTGTATCCGGCTCATGTCGTTTTCACGGCATTTGGTAAACAGCATGTTAGGCAAGGGGGTACATGCATGCAAACAAAGTTTACTGCTGTAAACTTTGTTTGCATTTAGAAATGTAACCAAGGCAAGAAGATTTATGAGAATGCGAAAAGGATAAAAGGGAATTTAAAAAATGACAATTGCGTATCCAACAACCGAGCTTTCCCACCTGCAACAGAAAGGATTTCCTGGAGCATTTCTAATCCAGGTCTGGCAGGTTCTTTAAAATCTGCTGAGTAATTCTATGCTTCATCTCGATGCGCAGAGGCTCCGGCGCGACCAGGCCGACAACATAAGGGGGTGCATCCTCGGAAGTTGCGACAAACCCGACTATTCTGCGTTTGTCAAAATCCACGTCGATGCACAAAATCTTCCCGGCATCAGGGGCAATTCTCTCCAGCTGCTCTATTGAACAGATCAATTCCGCACCTGCTCCTTCGAATCCCTGGCTGGGTATTCTACCCCGGCTGGCAATGACAAACCCTTGTGAATCAACTACAAATGAAGCTTCAGCACGTGTCGAAGACATGCACCAGGCGATACAGGATTCCCAACTATCAAAATCCTGCAGATCCATTTCGGGCGCTTCATCGACCATAACAGCTGCGACTTGATCCGTTGTTCTAGATTGTTGGGCACGGTTGGGAAGATCACCGGCAGTCAGTCTCGAATATTTCGGAGTGTCAATCTGTACCGGTTTTTCTCTGGCAGCACTACCCGGCTTGGGAACGAGAATATTTAAAAGTTGTTGTGCCTGGAGCAGATCATATGAGTTCGCGCTCTGTTCGTTCATCGGATTCTCCCGTCATGCCACCCAATTCCTGGATGATTTTTTTGATCTCAGTGGCCAGCAATTCGAATCTGAGGGCCTCAGGGGGATACTTCCCGCCAAGGAAAGCTACCGGCAACCCTTTATCGCTTGCTAATGCAAAAACATCCGCCCGGGGAATATATGTTTCCAGGACTCCACTCAAAGAACTCCATACGGTTTTCAATATATTGAAAGAAGAGTCCTGATGGAGTTGAACCATTGTGGCCAGAATGCCGAGCAATTGCAACTTTGGATTATCATTCTCCTTCACATGCGTTATTACCCGAAGTGTTTGCTGAATTGACCTTAACGACAACGCTTCCGCCTGAAGCGGGAGAAGTACGAAATTGCTGACGGATAAAGCCGAACGGGTAATCATGCCAAGTCCCGATGGGGCATCGATTATCACATATTGATAATTGCCATCAACAGCGGCAATTATTTCCGGTACTGTTTGTGATGAATGAAGTATTTCTTCATATAATGTTATATCCAACGGGTCCAGCCGCCCTCTCGGTAAAATAGAAAGTTGAGGAAGTTTGGTTTTTATTATTACGTCCTCAATGGGCATTTTCTGCATGATATATTCCGCAAGACCTGTCCACTCGGCATCGCTGCGCGCAAGCGACAATCCGATTGCCCCCAATGGATCAACATCGATCAGCAATGTGTTGTCGCCCTTTTCAGCCAACGCAACGGCAAGGTTCAAAGCAACAGTGGTTTTGCCGGTACCGCCTTTCGAACTCACAATTGAAATTACATTTGCCATCTCAGTTCTCCAATCTGGTGATGCTTATACCATAAACTGCCGGATTGAGGGAATCAATTCGGATATTTTGTGCTTGATAACGCCGAGCTTCCCATCCTTCTCAAACGAAACTACGACAAAACATTCCCTTGCATTATCCGCTGATTGTGCTATCAGCAATCCATTTTCATGCTCAAGGATGACACATTCCATCCTCCCGAAGTGCCCATTAGCGGAATGCGTAGCGGATGAATTGATCCATTCCGTAGCTGAAGCCACCGCAGTTTCCGGATTCGGGTCAACATCCGATTTATGGAGGGCAAGAAGTTTTCCGTCTGATCCGGAAATGAATGAATACCGGTATCCCGGTATTGCTGCCAGATTTCCCAGAAGGTCAATGATCTTGTCTGTCTTTTCCGTATTGTTCAGATCTTCCTGGGAAGAGGCCTCGCATGACTCTGCATCACCCGGTTCATCCTCCCGGCAACTTTCAGGGAGCACCTCATCCAGAAGAAACAGCAGATTTGCATCAACGACCATCTCGCCATGACTGGCTTCGATCAGCACCATCGGGTCATTCATCATCGATGCAATTGCAGCCTGTATGTGGGCGCCAAGGCATTCCCTTAACTTCTCATGGGAGATCAAACCTTCTTCCTCAAGCAGTTCACCGAGTTTCTTCGATTTACCCAGTGCTTTATACTTGCTTACTATCTCACTCAGTTTTTCTTTTGGAATAAGTCCGATACGTTCAAGAAAAGAAGAGAAATTCTCCGTCTGTTTCTTACTGACAGCCCAGGCGATATTCCCGTCACGCATAAAAACAGAGCCTATCTGTTCGCTGTCTTTCGTAACACGCAGAATGCCGCTCCATCTTTTATCGACTGTTTTTTTCAGAGCTTCGATAAATTGAAGACCGTCTATGTCTTGCGAATCCGGATTCAAACTATCTTCTCCACGAATAAGTTGAAAACTATTTTTTGGTTACCACAAACTCGCCGTAAGGGTCTCCGAGTTCAATGCCTTTGGTCTGCTGACAGACAAAGGTATCCATCCCATCCGGATACGGATCGGAATAGGTCAACTCGAAGAACGCCTGGCACAGCCCTCTTAGCATATACGCGCGCAACCCCTCTCCCTGGCTTTCCGCCTCATAATAGTCATTGGCGCGTATCACCATTTTTTCGCCTTCCTTGAGTTGCACTATCCCCGATTTGGCCCATCCCCAGGCGGTGAACGCCGCATATGCTCCGCGCAGGATGTCCTTCTCCCCTTCCGTCACCATGGGGAGTACAACGTCATTGAATATTTCTGAAGTTATGATGCCGCACCCGGTATGGTAACCGCATTCATAAGCCGCCCGGACAAGCCCGTCTTCTACCATTGCTTTCTTATCGGCTGGCACAGCAGCCATTATTCTCTCGGAAAATGTATTCAGCAGGGCAACCGGGAGCAGGTTAACCAGAACATCGTATTCCGGAATCAATCCGTTTTCATCACCCTGCACATTGATTTTGGCAAGGGATTTTACTACTGTATCACGCATAACGGTCATTGTTTTGCTCCTTCGATATCAGGATAACTTGACAATAAATTTGCCTTCGTTTTCGCCACCGGCCATGCTGGCTGTTTCGGTAACCGAATAGCTTTTGGCTGGTTTATTGAACGCAGCGGCAAATACGGCGGCAATATAGCCACAGGTAAAGTGATTTATCGGGATGTTATGGGGCCCCCATTTAGTGACCCACCCTTCGTCGATGTGGGAATGCACCAGTCGTACTTCTCCGCCGCTCTCACTTCCGCTTACCACCATTTTCCCCAGACCGAAAACCGAATAATATTCCCTGCCGACATTGCATTTGTCCATGGGTGAAGTCAGTCCGTTTTTTTGGATATAATCATCGAAAATCGTCCGCATGGAATCTTCCACAACATCTCTGAGTATCTGTGGGCCACCGAACTCTCCCATGTCTTCCGCCAATTTGGTAATCAATGCAAGATAGTGATGTGAGTGCATGACTACAGGCTGGCCGTTTAAAGAGTGACGGTATGTTTCATTATCCATACTAAAATCTAATTTGAGTGACATTACTCGCTACCTCCTAGAATGATAGGGCAAGTTCTTCGAAATATTTCTTGGTTTTATGTCTGATGATCCCCAGCTTAGATGCATCGGGCGCGATAACCGCGGCTACTGCATCGCCAACGGGTTTACACAAAATAACAGCTCTTCCGTATTCAATGAACATATCCTGGAAAAGATTGATCTTCAATTCATTACCCATTTCCTCGATGCCGTTGATGGCATGGGCAAGCGACGCCCCAAGCTCATCGATGTTTATTCTGCTGCTGTTTCCGGCGGATTCGATAACGAATCCGTCTCTCCCTACTACAACTACCGCGTCAATCCCTGGAATTGTCAACAGATCATTTAATACCGACGTTGAATCCCTTTCCATTTCGGTGCTCCTTTCTTCAGCTTTATTGTCTGCAGTTTTTTCTTTTTCATCTGGATTTTTTAGGTCTTTGCTCACAGCCCTGTTGTCCAATAGTATGGCAGCCTGTATTATTGAGTGCTGAATCGAAAGGCCTATGTTTTTTTCAGGGGCAACAACATCCGGGTGGAATTGGAAGGATCCTTGATCCCAACTCAACAGATCGGCAAACCCTTCCAATCCAGTCACTTTTCCTGATATGACATAAATAAGCTCTCCAGCCATAAAGAATATCTTGCCTTCCTTGCCGCCAGACTGACCGAGCAGATGTATCATTCCACTCTTGTAACTGGCGGAAAGAAATTGCAAAAGATCCGTAATGTTGGTTAATGCAAGACTTCCCTTCAGGAAATTGTCGTTCTTGTTCGTATCCAAAATAATAGACGTGTCGGACATAATTTTGTCTCTTCCCCGATATGGGCCTTTTGTGATAGCGCTTTCGTTTGTTTCCCGATTATCCGGGAGCCGCGAGAAACAGGAACTTCAACCGCAAATGATCATTATTCATTGACTTACTGACAATGTAACCTACTTGAAAACCAGCATGGTAGCCGTCTGGTTGATATGTCCTATATATGCCTCTCCATATGTGCTGAAACCGATGGTCGGGATAGCGGAGAAGAGCTCCCCATACTCGCCGGTCAGGTTTTTCTGCTTCAGTTCCAGTGTCCTCAGGATACAGTTGAAATTTATGATTCCGGATGCATTGCCGAGCTCCGCAACGGCTTTATTGATGGAATCGCGGGTGTCACTGATGATGTCAGTAGATTCGAGCAGAGACAACTCCATCCCTTCACCGACACCGCAATAAAAAGCCATGCTGCCGTTTTCCTTGATCTGCTGCGGGCTTCTGACATATGGCTCGCCTTCTATGACCAGACCAACCGGGTTATGCATGAAGAATTTCGAAGCTTCTTCGACTGATACGCCGACCGTCTCGGCATAAGCAATTGCAGCAGGTTTTCCGTTAAACTCATAGACAATTCTGTTTTTCTCATCTGCCTTTGTTACATTGAGAGTTTTGCCCAGGTTACAAAAGCTCTGGGTCTTAATAAATGTAAAATCAGTCCCCGGTTTCAGCACTGCCAATATGGCCGCATTTGAATAACATTCTCCTTTTGCGTACAAGCTGGTGGAGGTGAACTTCAGATCATCACCGGCAGACCCTCCGACGAAAACAACATTTGTCATATCTCCAATTGTCTCTATCAGCTTCTCTTCAGCGCCGCTTAAGCCGTCTACAAGTATCAGCCCGACATATTTATGAGGATCCAATTCCGCCACGGGCTTTTCAAAGTACTTTGCAAATGAGTCAAATGCCCTTTTTACGCCATCTTTATCTTGCAGATTTTCTATTACTTCGATCTTTGCGTCCTGAACCGCATGCGGGCTAAATGCCATGGCAACAACGGAATTATCGAGCATCTTACCTGATACTATCTCACCGGATGTTGAACAACCGAAGACAGAAGAAAAAGGAAAGGTTTCCTGCATTTTCAGGCTCATGTCATCAGGCGCAAATTTTGAAGAAGCAAAAAACAACAGTAGCTTTGTATCGAAGAAACCAATCTGCTGACTTATATCCTTGACGATTTCATCTACCGTATCTTTAGTTGAATATGCAGTTATGATATCTGATGTATCGAGCTTTTTGACCGGAGGGGAAATTCTTGCAGTAGACTTAACAACATCTGGAGTTTTTACCGGCTCTGGAGTTGGGGAAGTGGCTGGTGCCTGGCCGATATGACTGAGTTCCATCAGCATCTTCTCAATTTTTTCCAGAACTTGCGGTTCATCATCGGATTGTAGCGTGTACTTGTTCGGGTTGACCCCTTTTAGAATAAGTTTGGTTTTAATGATTTTTTCCAACATTGGGTTGCCCATTGCTCTCTGAGCAATGACAGAATCGATCATTTCCCTGATTTTACCCGCCATAACTTTGTCTCCTTTACTCAATTAATAGCAGAAATATTTTACGTCAACAATGTTGAGATACGTCTATTGAGTAACAGCCAGCTCCAGATGGTAAACAGATCCTATTTGTGTTCCGTACTGATCGTTCCAGATGATTTATTTAATATTGGGTTGGGTAATGTGTAAATAGAACATTAATTCATAGAAGCGTCCCCATTGATGACTGAAAATGGTGGGGACAATTCAAGTTCTCGACAGCCGATTCAGATGTGACAAGGCAATTTCGTAATAACATAAATAATGTGATTTTCATATTTAGCAAAAAACATACCTTATT
>JBGQDJ010000148.1:0-6717 GCA_041495805.1 Geobacteraceae bacterium | reverse complement strand
TAATGCAACGCCCTATCCTTTTATGCCACTTCTGAGTAAGTTCAACCTCTTTTTCCTGAAAAACCATAATGCAATTTTCAATCCGGACACAGTTGACAGGCAGTCTTTAACAGGCGCCTCCTTATATCCTCCCTTTCGATGGTGACTCCAAAGGTATGGACTCCTCCCATTTCTTTGTTACTTCAGCATAAATCAGAGCCTTGCTGTCGACGAGTTCTATGACGTTGAACGCCTTTTTACCGGCGTCCTTGAGCGATGAGCCGGCCAACCAACACCTGTTGTTGAAAAGGATGTACCTGTCGTGCAGCTTTGGGTGTCTACGAACATCAATCGAATGTCCTTCGATTCTGAACTCCTGGAGTGCTTTCTCGAAATCGTCAGCCAGGGAATCTGAATGCTGACCTGTGAGTATCCTGATATGCCGGTTAACATCACGCAGGCAATCAAGTGTATTAATCCCTACCCGGTTATCCACGACAGTGACCTCCGTCTCTGCCTTCCCAAGAAACTCCCGTGACTCTGACTTGGCTGTGAAAGGGTTCTTTTCAGGTACACTCAACTCGCTGGGTATACCACCCTCTTGAAGTTCAACTTCCAGGGGGGCGATCAAGTCAATCATGGATTGATGATGGGTTCGATTCTCATATCCCGTGCGGACCACACCTTCACGCGCTCGGCTGAGGAGACTTACAACCAGAGCTCGAAGTAATCTTCGGTTGTTGCCGTGATCAATGTTTTGAATGATGGAACGCATCCAAGCGAGATGTGGGACTCCGCTGAGCAAATGATATGACAGATCTACGTCAAAAGCTGTGCATAACTCCATCAATTCGGAGTCGTTATAATAGAACTTGGTTGCGTCGGCCAGAGTCGCAATATACTTCGTGTCCAGAGCCATAATGTCACCTCTATCGTTATATTCTCAGCGAATGAGAAACTTCCGAGTTCATCCCTGTGCATTTCAGGTGCGAACGCCTAATCCGGATTCTCCTCCCTGTCTTTGACATATAAGGCGTAGTTCCGCTTGAGGATCTCCGGGATCGGCAGGTCGTAAGGGCAGTGCTGAATGCACTTGCCGCACTCCTCGCACTGGGTTATCGATTCCATGGGTATTCGGGCGAACTCCATGGCCACCTTCGGTCCCATCCTGGATACGAATATCGGGTAACCCATGGCCATGGTGATTTTCACCTCTTTCGGACAGGGCTGGCAGTATTCGCAGCGTCTGCAAAAGGCCTTTCCCAGCTTGTTGCGGTATTCATCCATGAGGGCGAGATCATGCTCGGTGACGATGTTGGGCCGGCTGTAGCGGGCGACCACGTCGTCCACCGACTGTTCGGAATCGTAGCCGGGGATGGGAACGGCGTACGGGTGCTGGCGCAGGAACTTGAAGACTATGTCGGCATTGTCGATGACGCCGCCGGCAAAGGGCTTCATGACCAGAATACCTACCCTGAGATCCCGAGCCAGAGGAAAGAGCTCGGTGGAGGCGTCCGACTCGATGAAATTGAACGGGAACTGGATGGTGCTGAAGAGCCCTGTCTTAACCAGTTTGACGGCCATTTCCAGACTGTGCGAGGTGACTCCGATGTGGCGCACCTTGCCCGCCAGCTTCGCCTTGACAACGGCCTCCAGCGCGCCGCCCGGGGCGGTCACCGCCTGCCACTCCTTTTCATGGGCGATCTGGTGCAACTGAAAGAGGTCGATGTAGTCGGTGCGGAGCATACGAAGGCTGTTCTCCAGCTGTTCCGTGGCCGCGGCCGCATCGCGGCGGATCGTCTTGGTGGCGATCACCACCTTGTCGCGCATCCCCTGAAAGGCCTGTCCGATCTTCGCTTCGCTGTCACGATATGCGTTGGCCGTGTCGTAGAATGTTATTCCCCGTTCAAAGGCCCGGCGCAACACGCGAACCGCCGCATCGGTATCGAGGCGAATGATGGGTATGCCGCCGAAACCGACTTCGGAGATCATCATCCCAGTCTTGCCAAGTTCAAAATGGCGCATTATCTCCCTCTCCTGTCGGGTCCTTTATACGATCCTCCTACTCCCCTGATATGGCTGCTCCCAACCCGGACCCATTCGTTTGTGCGGCGAAATGATACGATCAGCCGCCTTCGAATCATGTCATCGAGATCCTCTGATTTGATCTTGCCCGGATATCCGTCAAAATAGATAACAGAAATCAACATGCCTGAAATCTCCCCTGTTTTTTTCATAAATGTTCCCGCAAGCTGATCCGGTTGCAGGAAGGTTGTGGGTTCACTTCTTTCCCTGTAGCCGGTTCAGCAGAAACTCCCTCGTCAGCGGCGCGCTATTCATCTCATCCCGAAGCTCCGGCCGCTCCAGGTCTGCAGCGGTATCCACATCGCGCCACATGGGAAGCAGGGAAATAGCTATCCCCGCGTCGCTTGCCCTCTTCATGGTTTCTTCCAGAACTTTATCACTGCTCCAGGATATATCGCGAAACAATTCGCAATGTAGCCGTGTCATCCCAACCAGGTAATAACCGCCATCCTCGCTTGGGCCGACCACAACCCCGAGATCTCCCCGTTCCAGCCGGCCGAATGCGTCCTCGATTAAAGCAGAGGGGAGGTCGGGCGAATCTGTGCCGATGATAACCGCAGCCACTTTGCCCTGGGAAATTACGTCCCGGAGTGCCTCCGCCATCCTTTCCCCCAGATCTTTTCCTCTCTGGGGGATGCATGTCATGTCGAAAACTCTCCCTTTAAAATATTCAAGAGATTCTCCCCCCCCGTCATAGAAGAGGTACTTCTCCACATCGGGAAGGGATGCGGCCATGGCAAGGACATCGCCCAGCATGCAGCCGTAGAGATCGGCCGCCTCCTCCGGGAAAAGCGGGGGGGAGAGCCTGGTTTTCACTTTTCCCGGAACGGGCCGCCTGGCAAATATCAACAGTGCATTCTTTAACTTATTAGACATAACCGTTTGTTTACGCGGGAGATTGGTGAAAATTGGGGAAATCCTTTAAAGCCGCTGCCAGTGAGCATCCGGCAGTCTTCAAAAACAGGAAAACATAGCGTTATCCACAATATCGAGACTTTTCCACAGAGTTACCAACAGGGTCGGTGGATTGATTGTTCATATCACATTAAGCAATTATATAATTTCTTCAGATGGCGGAGGCATCCATCTCCCCGCGCTTGTCCCGTTCTATGGAGGCGTAGGCGGAATGTTTGTGGATCGATTCATGGTTTTCCGCTTCCATGGAGAACCAGGTGATATTGTCCATGGCGGAAAGTTTCAGGGTGGCCTCCCGCACCATGTCTTCCACAAAACGGGGATTTTCATAGGCCTGCTCGGTCACGAACTTCTCATCTTCACGCTTGAGCATGGAATATACCTGCGAGCTGCCGCATGATTCTACAATATCGATCAGGTCCTCGATCCAGATGAAATTCCGGTAACGTACCCGCACGGTTATGAGGCTCCGCTGGTTGTGGGCGCCGAACCGGGCAAGCTCCTTGCTGCACGGGCATAGCGAGGTGACCGGCACCTTCACGCCGAGGATGAAATCAAACTCCGAGCCGAGGCTTGCGTTAAATGTGCAGGTATATTCCATCAGCCCCTTGGCGCCGGAAACAGGCGCCTTTTTTTCGATGAAATAGGGGAATTCGATCTCCAGGTGGGCGCTCGATGCGCCCAGTTTTTCTTTCATCCGCTCAAGAATTATTTCCATCTTGTCGAGGGCGATCTTTTCCCGGTAAGCGTCCAGTATCTCGATAAAACGGCTCATGTGGGTCCCCTTGAAATGATGGGGGAGATCCACGTACATATTGACACGCGCCACGGTCTGCTGAAAGCTCCTGTTCTTGTCCATCACCACGATGGGATAGGAAATGTCCTTCACCCCGACCTTGTCGATGGCAATCTTGCGGGTGTCCCGGCTCTTCTGCATGTCGGGCATTAAGGGCGGTTGCTGGTCGCCGGCCGCTGGTGGCCGGCTTTTACTCTTCTTATCCTTCTGCAAGATTGTTCCTCTCTGCTGGTCGCTGGTCACAGTCCTTCGCCCTATGGGCTTCGGCCCGCAAGCTGGTCACTGGTCGCTGGTCACTGGTCGCTGGTCGCTGGTCGCTGGTCGCTGGTCGCTGGTCACTGGTCGCTGGTCGCTGGTCGCTGGTCACTGTCCCCTGTCCCCTGGTCACTGTCCCCTGACATACTTCACCGGATCCGGCACTCCGGCCTCGGCAAAACCCTTGAGACGCAGGAGGCAGGAATCGCACAGGCCGCAGGCTAGCCCCGCCGGTGTCGGATCATAGCAGGAATGGGTGCGGGAATAGTCAACCCCCAGGGAGAGCCCCTTTTCGATGATCTCTCTCTTTGTCAGGCTGATGAGAGGTGTGTGTACCGTGAAGCGTCCCTTCCCTTCAACTCCCGCCTTGGTGGCCAGGTTTGCCATCGTCTCGAAGGCGGAGACATATTCCGGCCGGCAGTCAGGATACCCCGAATAGTCGAGCGCGTTCACGCCGATGAAGATGTCGAAAGCGCCGAGCACTTCGGCCCAGCCGAGGGCAAAGGATAGGAATATGGTATTTCGGGCCGGAACATAGGTGACAGGGATGTAACTCCCCACACCCTCCTTAGGCACCGCGATATCGGCGGTCAGGGCGCTCCCCCCCATCTTGCGCAGATCGAACTCCACCACCAGGTGCTCCGCCGCTCCCAACAGCCTGGCATTGGCCGTGGCGACCTCCAGCTCCAACCTGTGACGCTGGCCGTAAGCGAAGCTTATGGCATAAGGTTCGAACCCTTCCGTCCGGGCAATGGCAAGGCAGGTGGTGGAGTCGAGACCGCCGCTGTAAAGGATGACGGCTTTTTTACTCAAAATATCATCTCCTTGTTATCTAACGCTATCCTGCATTTTTGATCATAACCTGAGTTCTATTCAGTCACCGGAGCTTCTCCAGCCGGTTTTTTCCTGCGGGGGCGTCGTTTCTTCTTCTCTCCCTGTGCGGCTCCCTCCTCTGAAGGCCTGACTGCCGGAGTCGCGGAGCGCGGCACACTTTCCGCCGGCCGGGGCTTGCGATCACCGCGCCCCACGCTGCGCCCTTTCATTCCCCCACCCGCGGGTTTCATCACCCGTGCCTTTTGCTTGGTCCGCACATAGTCATGGACGAATATGTCATCCTCGGCCCACTCCGTTGGGATCTTTTGTTTGGCGAACTCTTCGATCGCCTCCAGGTAGAAGGCGCCATCCTCGTCGGCAAACGAAATGGCTTTCCCCTCGGCGCCTGCGCGGGCGGTGCGGCCGATGCGGTGGACGTAGTCCTCGGGGTCCTGGGGGAGATCATAGTTGATGACGTGGGAAACCTCCTCTATATGGAGGCCGCGGGAGGCGACATCGGTGCCGATCATGATCGGAAGCTTGCCGCTTTTGAAATCATCGAGTATCTTCAACCGCTTTTTCTGCTCCACATCGCCGGAGATGACCCGGCAGGGGAAACCGTTCGCATTCAGCCGATCATGGAGGAACTCCGCCTCGCGCTTGGTGTTGACGAAGATCATGGTCCGCTCCATCCCTTCCTTCCTGAGGAGCCCGAGAAGAAGCGGAAATTTATCTTTACGGGCAACATGATAGAGTAGTTGCGTGACCCGTTCGGCGGTCATCTGCTCCGGTGTTATCGACAGTTTCACAGGGGCGTTCATGAACTCGTAGGCAAGCTCCATCACCCGCTGATTCAGGGTAGCGGAGAACATCATGTTCTGGCGCTGGTCATAGGAAGGGAGGCGGCGCAGGATGAAGCGCAGGTCGGCAATGAACCCCATGTCGAACATCCGGTCCGCCTCGTCGATCACCAGCACCTCGATCTCATTGAGGTTGTAGACCTTCTGCTTCAGGTAGTCGATGAGCCGTCCGGGGGTGCCGATAACGACATCAGTCCCTTCTTTCAGTGCATCCCGTTGTTTCATGTAATCAATCCCGCCATAAATGGCCTGGATGGTGAAACCGGTGTGCCTGCCGAGAAGCTGGGCGTCCTTTTCTATCTGCACTACGAGTTCCCTGGTAGGGGCAAGTATGAGTGCCCTGGGTTGGCTGTGGCGGGGCCTCTTTGTCTGCGTGGATTTGTCGGCACTGGTGTGGATGAGCTTGGTGAAGAGGGTGATGAGAAAAGCCGCGGTCTTGCCGGTGCCGGTTTGCGCCTGTCCGGCCACATCCTTTCCCGCCAGGGAGAGAGGGAGGCACTTTTCCTGGATCGGGGTGCAGCCGGTGAAACCTGCTTCATTGATCCCCTTGAGCAGCGCTTCCGGCAGCCCCATTTCGCTGAATATCATGCGGTAAATTTCCTTTATTTTGTTATTTCACTAAGATAGCTATATCACACGGCACCTTAAATGGCAATGGTAACGTGTCTGGCCAGGCCATCCTGCACAAGGGGAGATCGCCGGTGAAAAATGACTTTCTCCGGTCGCTTTTCCTGTGTTATCCTCAGCCCAACAGCAAATGAACGGGGGGACCGTGACACAATCCATCATCCATATTGAATCCGACAATTATCTGCGCCCGGAGAAGTTGACGACTCCCGTTGACTGGAGCGCCCTGTTCGGCAACGACAACCCCCTGGCGCTGGAGATAGGGTGCGGGATAGGCGACTTCATCGCAAACATGGCAACCGATCATCCTGATATGAATTTTATCGCAATTGATTTCTATAACAAGGGGTGCTGGAAGACCTGCCGCCGCATCGACCGGGCCGGGCT
>JBGQDJ010000147.1:0-6750 GCA_041495805.1 Geobacteraceae bacterium | reverse complement strand
TGCGCTGATTCCAGGTCTTTCTCTTCGTAGAATTTGACGGCGAACCGGTACTCCTCTTCGGCGGAGAGAACCGGGAACTTATGTATTTCTGCCAGATAATGTGTCAAATTGTCGGATATGGCCGGCACTCTAATGTTCACTGTATATTCTCCCAACGATCTGTTTTTAATACTTAACTGAGCTTCTCAGCAAACAACTTATTAGCACTCTTTCTACCAGAGTGCTAATAATATAGCATCATAAAAGATAATTTTCAAGATGGTAAACGCAAATATATCCTATTTGTTACGCCTTCGTAGCAAATTTGCCGTTCTCCTTAAAATGCTCCTCATCTCTTCATCCATATCAAGAAACCTGACTCCCATTCCCCCGTCCGGTTCCATACGGCTCCAGACCACCTCGCCCTTAACGGTGAGCGGTTCCGCGGAAAACGGAGTGAAGAACTTCAATGTAACAACCCTCTCTTCCGGTAAAGGGTCAGGGGTGAGCAGGGAAACCCCGCTGTCTGACAGGTCATAGGTGGTGACGCATGACATCCCCTCTGCTCCTTCAAGCCAGCAGTTTATTTCCACCGGTATCCGCCCATTTCTATATTTGATCACGGCGCTCTCTGTTTGGCTCAGTTGAAGACCTGAAGTAGACCCGCCACATCGTTGTCAGACAAGAATTTCTTTTATCGTTTAAGTTTATCTGTGAATTGGTTGTCGTCAACGCATTATTTAACACATCACCTATCGTTCTCCGAAAATGGCCGTCCCTACCCTCACCAGGGTCGCACCCTCGGCAACAGCCGCCTCGAAATCGCCGGACATCCCCATGGAAAGCGCCGTCATGCTGACATTCGGGATATTCTCCATAGCGATCTTCTCGGCAAGGCGCCGCAACTCCCGGAAATAGGGGCGCGCCGCTTCGGGATCATCGAAGAAGGGAGGCATGGTCATCAACCCCATTATCCTGAGATGGTGGAGCAGAGAAACCTGGCGAACCAGCTCGAGCACCGCCATGGCGGTTGTCCCCGACTTTGTCTCTTCCCGTGCCAGATTAACTTCGATCAACACATCACAGACCTTCCCCAGCTTCCCCCACTGCCGGTCGATCTCCTCGGCCAGCGACAACCGGTCAACGGAATGGATCATTGTGACCAGGCCTGCAATCTGCCTGACCTTGTTGCTCTGCAGGTGGCCGATGAAGTGCCATTCCACCGCTTCGGTCACTTCCCCGGCCTTTGCAACCAGCTCCTGAGCGTAATTCTCGCCATACACCAGCTGCCCGTTCCGCGCAGCCTCATTTACATCAGCCGCAGGTCTGGTCTTGGAAACCGCCACCAGTTGCACCGACTCCGGGTCGCGGCCGGACATCCGGGCTGCGATCCGGATTTTATCAAGAACTAATTTCAGATTATCGGCTATTGACATGATAAAAGATTACTCAATGGCGCCGATGCGCCTTAACGTTGCGATTACCTCGCAGAGCGGCAGCCCCACCACGTTGGTGTACGACCCCTCGATCCGTTCCACCATGTGGGCCGCTCCACCCTGGATGGCGTACGCTCCGGCCTTGTCCATGGGGCAACCGGTGGCGACGTAATCCATTACCTCTTTGTCGCACAGGCGTTTGAAGTAGACCCTGGTCGTCACCGCATCGCAGAGAAGGCCGTCACGTTCCTTGTCGTAAACGGCAAATCCGGTGATTACCTCGTGGGGAATGCCGGAGAGCTTGCGCAGCATCCGTTCCGCATCAGCAGCATCCTTCGGTTTTCCCATTATCTCGCCGTCACAGACAACGATCGTGTCCGCGCCTATGAAGAACTTCCCTTCCACCCGCGCCGCAACCTCATATGCCTTATCCCGGGCGAGGCGAATCACATGGTCCACCGGCAGTTCCCCTGGCAGCGGTTCTTCGGGGACGTTGCCGGGGATGACGTCAAACTCTATAGCGGCGGAAGCCAGCAGTTCCATGCGGCGCGGCGAGGCCGACGCTAGTATTATTCCCTTCACCCCCATTATCCTTCTATCCCCTTTCCCTGTGCCGCCGGTCATCGGGCCGCCCTTATCCAGTTACATTTTCCCCCTCTTCATTTTTCGAAAAAAAAGGAGGAGCAGTGCGCCGCCTATGGCTACCACCCCCCAGAAGATCTGCGTCCGCTGCATCCGGATAATACCTGAGATAAGCGAAAACAACCCCATGAGAATCAGCAGCGCTTCAAGGCAAAAGATCCTGCCGATGAGGGATATCTCCTGCCTTTCCTTGTCCTTGTCCATTATGCCGCCCCCTACAAAATCTTCATCCACTGATCGAGCTCCTCAAGCGCCCGCTCCGCCAGCTTTCCCCGGCGCTCCTTCTTTTTTACCTTGCCAATGAGTTCCGGAAAGAGGCCGTAATTCACGTTCATCGGCTGGAATGTCTTTGCGTCGGTATTGGTGATGTGCCTCATCAATGCCCCGAGAGCGGTGGCTGGTGGAGAGGTCGCCGCCTCGCCGCCGGCAGCAAGCCGCGCCCCGTTTATTCCAGCCATAAAACCGCAGGCCGCGGACTCCACATACCCCTCAACACCGGTTATCTGTCCGGCGAAGATGATGCGCGGATCGCTCTTCAACTGCAATGTCGGCAACAGCAGGCTTGGGGAGTTGATGAAGGTATTTCTGTGCATGGAGCCGAGCCTGACGAACTCCGCGCTCTCCAGCCCCGGTATCATCCGCAGGATGCGCCTCTGTTCCGGGTAGGTGAGCCTGGTCTGCAGGCCGACCAGGTTGTACATGGTCCCCTCGCGGTTCTCAAGGCGGAGCTGCACCACGGCATGGGGCTCTACGCCGGTAGCCGGGTCGATGAGACCGACCGGCTTCATGGGGCCGAAGCGGAGCGTCTCCACGCCCCGGCCAGCCATTACCTCCATCGGCATGCACCCTTCAAAGTGTACCACCTTTTCGAACTCCCGGTAGGAGACCTTTTCCGCATCCATGATTTGCGCGATGAAAGAGCTGTATTCCTCCACGTTAAACGGACAGTTCAGGTAGTCGTCACCCTCCCCCTTGCCGTAGCGGGAGGCGCGAAACACCTTTGTCATGTCGATTGAATCAGCCGTAACGATCGGGGCGATTGCGTCATAGAAATACAGACTGTCACCGGTGAAGTCACGAAGCCTCTCCGCCAGGGGATCGCTGGTCAGGGGTCCGGAAGCGATGATAACGATACCATCAGGGGGGATCTCCGTGACCTCGCCATGGATGACCTTGATCAGTGGATGCCCTTCGATCTTTGTCGTGATATACCGGGAGAAATCGTCCCTGTCCACCGCCAGCGCGCCGCCTGCCGGGACCCGGGTGGCGTCGGCCGCCGTCATGATGAGTGCGCCGAGCCGCCTGAGTTCCTCCTTCAACAGTCCCACGGCATTCTCCAGCGATTCGCCTCGCAGGGAGTTGGAGCAGACAAGCTCCGCCAGGCCTGGGAGATGGTGGGCGGGAGAGAATTTTCCCGGCTTCATTTCATGGAGGGTAACCTTCACCCCCCGCTGTGCAGCCTGCCAGGCCGCCTCGCAGCCTGCCAGGCCGCCGCCGATAATGATCATATCTGTTGAATTGCTACTCATAATCCCGTGATTCCCACGCACCCTTCATTTCCCGCAGCATTTCTTATATTTGCTGCCACTTCCGCATGGACAGGGCTCATTACGGCCGATCTTGTTGACCTTAATCGGCTTCGGCCTGACCATGGCGCCTTCGGTAAATAACCAACTCCCGTTCTCCCTTTTGAAACCGGCCCGCTCGTGATGTTCACGCTCTCCTCCCTTGTCCTTGAAACGGGCGATGAACTCCACCTCTCCGGTGTTGTCATCCACTCCCCCCTTTTCCGTGGCGACGATCTCCAGCCCCTCCCACTCGGCGCTCTCCGCCCACTCCCTGGTCCCCTTCTGGTCGTATCCCTGGCGATGGCTGGGGTGGGTGGATTCGAAGAGGAAATCCATCTCAACGCGCACATAGGCGCAGTAGCGCGCCCTCATCAGTTTTTCCGCGGTTTCGGCCGGTCGAGTCCCGTTAATCAGGGGCTCACAGCAATCGGCGTATGTAGCGCCGCTTCCGCACGGACAAATGTTCATATCTGTTTCTCCTTCCTGTTGTCAATCATCCTGAAAACGGCATTTACTCGCGCAAAGGCGCGAAGGCCGCAAAGAAAGTCAAATACTTATAGAGACAGAGACTCAAATCAATTTGGTGAAAGAGTAAAGCTTGATAACAAGTTGTGTTTCCTTTGCGCCTGCGCGCTGAAGCGCTATGGCGCACAAGCGCGTTCTTAGCGTGCTTTGCGCGAAACTGCATTTTGCAGGTTCATTTCTTATAAAAAAGGCGAGAAAACGATTCTCGCCCATTCGTACTTTACAATAACATCCGAGCACCAAGGCTCACTTTTTATCCTTGCCACCTTCCTTGAAGTCGCACCCCTCCTTCGGGCACTTGAGAAACTCCCCTTCCCTCTTGTAGACCTTTTTTACAAGCAGGGGGAAGCCGCATTGGGGGCATTTTTTCTCAACCGGCATGTCCCAGAGGGCAAACTTGCACTGGGGATAGCGGTTGCAGGAGTAAAACATCTTGCCGTATCGCGATTTTTTCTCGGTCAGTTCGCCTTCCCCGCATTCCGGACAGACAACGCCGGTCCCTTTCGGTTTTACGAGCGGCTGGATGTTCTTGCAGGCAGGGTAGCCGGAGCAGGCCAGGTATTTGCCGTAGCGCCCATCCCTGATCAGCATGAGGCTTCCACATTTGTCGCATTTTTCCTCGGAATAGACCGGCTCGACCGCCTCTCCTTTTTCCTTCTCCAGTTTGCGGATATATTTGCATTCCGGGTATCCGGAGCAGGCAAAGAATTTGCCGAATTTGCCGAGCTTCAACACCAGTTCCTTGCTGCAATCCGGGCACGATTCGCCGGTTGCCTCGGTAGTCAGGGAGGACTTGCTCACTTCCCCCTCTTTCTGCTTCAGCAATGCGGAAAAAGGCTCCCAGAATTCGTGGAGAAGGGGCTTCCACTGCTTTTCGCCGCGAGATATCTGGTCAAGCTCTTCCTCAAGATTGGCGGTGAAATTATAGTCGACGTACCTGGTAAAATGGTTGACCAGGAGGTCGCTCACCACCATTCCCACATCCTCCGGGATAAAGCGTTTTTTGTCGAGCCGCGTATATTTCCTCTCGACCAGCGTGTTCAGGATGCTGGCATAGGTGGAAGGGCGTCCAATCCCGTACTCTTCCAGGGTCTTCACCAGGGTCGCTTCCGAATAGCGGGGCGGTGGCTGGGTAAAATGCTGCTCCGGAAGGAGTTTCATGAGGTCGAGACTCTCACCCTCCGTGAGGGGGGGGAGCACCCCTTCTTTTTCTTCGGACTCATCGTCCACCCCTTCGGTATAGAGCTTGATAAACCCGGGGAAACGGATGACGGTTCCTGAAGCCCTGAATCTGAAATCCTGTCCGACGCCTATATCCACCGAAGTCTGGTCCAAAAGCGCCTCGGCCATCTGGCAGGCCACGGTACGCTTCCAGATCAGATCATACAGCTTGAACTGGTCGGGGGTAAGAAACTTCTTCAGTTCCGCCGGGGTCTTGCCGATGTAAGTCGGGCGGATGGCTTCATGGGCCTCCTGGGCGTTCTTCGCCTTGTTCTTGAAAAAGCGAGGTTTCGCAAGGGCGTACTCCTTGCCGTAAAGTGCGGTTATCACGTCCCGCGCCTCGTTCAGGGCAAGTGAAGAGAGGACAACACTGTCCGTCCTCATATAGGTGATCAGGCCTGCCGTCCCCTCGCCGATCTCCACCCCCTCATAGAGTTTCTGGGCGGTCATCATGGTCTTCTTGGCGGAGAAGCCGAGCTTGCGCGCCGCTTCCTGTTGCATGGTGGATGTGGTAAACGGAGGGGAGGGGCTCTTTTTCCGTTCGCTCCTGGCGACCTTAACAACCTTGTAGTCGCATTCCGGCCGTCTATGGCATTCCTCCAGGGCCTTTACTGTCCCGTCAGCCGCTGACTGGTCGGGAATGTCGAACTTCGCCAGCTTCTTCCCCTTTACCTCCACCAGGCTCGCGGTAAAGTTCTGCCCTGCCGTGTTGGCCAGCTGGGCGGCAATGGTCCAGTATTCCTGTTCCCTGAACGCCTGGATCTCCTTCTCCCGTTCGCAGACAAGACGAAGGGCCACGGACTGCACCCGTCCCGCGGAAAGGCCGTATCTGATCTTTTTCCAGAGGAACGGGGAGAGATTGAAACCGACAAGGTAGTCCAGGACTGACCGGGCCTGCTGGGCGTCCACCAGATCGAGGGATATGTCGCGTGGATTGAGCACCGCATCGATAATGGCGTTCTTGGTTATTTCATGAAACACCACCCGCCGGATCGGGATCGTCGGCTTCTTCTTGTCAAGCCCCAGCGCCGCCAGCAGATGCCAGGCAATCGCCTCCCCTTCCCTGTCCGGGTCAGTGGCCAGAAGCAGGGTGTCGCTGTTCTTAAGCTCCTTTTTAATGGCGTCGAGATGTTTTTTGCTTTCCGGGATAACGGCATATTTCGGGGTAAAATCCTGTTCGATGTCCACAGACCCCTGTTTGCTCGGCAGGGCGCGCACATGGCCAAAGGAGGCGAGCACACGATACTCCTTGCCGAGAAATTTCTCTATGGTCTTGGCCTTGGCCGGAGATTCGACTATTACGAGATTTTGGGTCATATTTTCACCTTGTGGCTGGCATCTGGTTGCTGGTTGCTGGTTGCTGGTAACTGGTAACTGGT
>JBGQDJ010000146.1:0-6769 GCA_041495805.1 Geobacteraceae bacterium | reverse complement strand
GGCATCGCGGATCTTTTTGTGCAGATGCTTTCTCAATCTCCCGGATGCCCGCAGGTTGGCCATTACTACGTCATATGTGGCATGGGGATAGTTGATCGCCTTCAGTGCGGACCTTGTTTTCCTTATGGCCTCATTTGTTTCCATTCCGGTTCCAATCAGCAGGTCATAGACACCGCAGACTTCGTCCTTGAAGTCAGATTTTTGAATCAACTGGAATTGGGATTGCACCTTGCGTACACGGCTCAATTCCCGTGTGGAAAGCTGTGGGGAACTCTTCATGAGCAATAGACCTCCTGTGAAAAGGTATTATTCCAATATCCCTAGCATAAATAATACCAATACGTAGGAGGAAGTTTCATTAAAAAGACATCTATTAAATCAGCCAGTTGATGTTCAGTGGCAGGTGTTTTCGCATTTACGGCCTCATATTAACGTTGTTCAAATTACATTCTTTGTTCCAACTTTGCACAGGGACGCCAAACGCCCCGCCCTCCCCCACAACTCTTTCCGGGAGCCCTACCTCCAGCGCATCGCCCACTGAGATTCTGAATAGCCGCCATCCATATTAATGAATGGATTTTTGGCTTCCCAGGCGGTACACTTTCTCATGAAGGTATGATCGCAACATGCTAAAGGCACCTATGTTATCAGGACAATTTCTGGCAATCCTGTCCGCTGCCCTATTCGGTGTTTCTCCTGTTTTATGCAAGATGCTGATAGGTGAAATGTCTCCGGCGCTGCTCGCGGGTCTGCTTTATCTCGGCTCCGGGATCGGTCTCCAGCTTTTTCTTCTTTTAAAAGGGAGGAATTCTATTCAGGAACTGGGCCGCATCTCACCCCAAAGCCGCCTGAAGCTTCTGGGCGCGGTCCTGTCAGGCGGCATTATTGCGCCGTTATGCCTCACCTATGGCATTAAATTTGGCACCGCCTCTGAAGTCACCCTCCTTCTCAACCTGGAGACCGTTTCAACGACACTGATTTCATGGATGGTATTCAAGGAATATATCGGGCACAGGGTCTGGACCGGCAAGTTGCTTATCCTCGTTGCCGCGGCTGTCATAATTTTGCAGCGAGAAGGCGAGCTCTCATTGTCACTCTCCGGCATACTGGTCGTTATTGCCTGCATTTTCTGGGGAATCGACAATAATTTGACACGTGACGTGGAGGAGTTGCCGTCAACTACCCTTGCCCTTTTCAAGGGGATCGGCGCGGGTATTTTCAACATCATCCTGGCGCTGCTTTTCACTACAGGAAGCGCGACCGCCATTCAGGCTGGCGGCGCGTTATCCATAGGCGCCTTGAGTTACGGCCTGAGTCTTGTCCTTTTTGTCGAGGCGCTGCGCAGGATCGGAGCGGCGAGGACCACCACTTTTTTTGCCGTCGGTCCATTTATCGGCACGCTCCTCTCCGTTGTGATGCTTGGCGAAAACCCGCCTGCGCCGTATTGGATTGCCGCGTCACTGATGCTGGGGGGAATATTCCTGCTTTACAGGGAAAAGCACGGGCATCTGCACACTCATGAGTCGGTCTCGCATCAGCATGGACATATTCACGACGAACACCACCGGCATCCTCACGCAGAAGTCGATTCAAGGGGGCGTCACGACCATCCCCATTCTCATGAACCGTTGACCCATATTCATGGACACTGGCCGGACATACATCACCGACATGGACACCAGGGAGGAAAGAGCAATGACACTGCAACCGAAGGCTAAGAAAGTCGAACTGGACATCTCCGGAACCGGATATGTCCGTATTCTGGGCGGCCCGCCGGAAAGCGTCACAATGCGCTCCGGCTATGTCGTACTACTCCCATCGCAGTCGGTCGGGAAGCACAGTACGGATGTCTTCGAAGAGATGGTTGTCGTTCTTGAGGGAGAAGGTGAAATGCTTTTCGGAGATGGGTCGGTTTTGCGGTTGAAACCGCACGTTGTCATCTATTGTCCGCCGGACACGGAACATGATGTCCGCAACACGGGCGAAAGGCCTCTTCGATACATCTACATGGTAGCCCGGGCACGGTAGCAGCGGAAATCGGTCGGGCCTGCGAAAGGGGCATCAGTCACCCAGTTCGTAAAAGAAATTATTGTATTCGCCGCCGTCATATATTTTTACCGCTTTGCCATTCACGGAACCGGTAAATTCCTTATCAACGCCCATTTCATGCCCTTTAAAATCGGCGCCTTTGAGTTTCAGACTGATTGAAACATTTTCCAGGGAATGGAAGAAAGAAACGTCGCTGCCGCTCATCATCCCGACAATCTTGCTCCCTTCATCGAGATTCTGGGCATCGATGTTTCCCAGATCGAACTTCCCGGTCATCTTTATTGTTTTCTTCTGTTTCTGGTCAGTTATGGATGAGTACATTTTCTTGTTGATTATACAGCCGGCAATGTAAGCGAGCCCTGCTCTCAGATTATGTTTCACGGTTTCCTCCATTGACATTTCAATGAAAAATCGGAACATCCAGCGTTTATGCATCAAGAAATTATCGTCAAACGTTTACCGATCACATAGAACTGAGCAGATTTCGTAACTATGGATGCTGAAAGCATATTTAGCTAATAAGAAATCTCATATCACAACAAACGCTTTTAATATACAAAAAATGACGCAAAATGTGAAATTTTACATAATGTTTCCGCGTGCCAAGGCCATCGCTCTCCATTTTCACATCAATCAGTGAATGTGGGGTTTGAAGTTCCATGTTTAAATGAGATAAGCGACGGCCTGCTTCGCCAGGGAGATGAAGCTCTGTGGGAGGATGCCGGCAAGGATGGTGGAAGCGATGAAGAAGATTGCCAGGAGTTTTGCCTGGAGGCTCAACCGGGCAGGGGCTCCCTCTTCCTCCGGCTGACAATAGGCGGCCCTTACAATCTTAAGATAGTAAAAGGCCGAGATTGCCGCATTGATAACCGCCAGTATTACCAGTGTATAATAACCCTTGCTTATTGCGGCTGTAAATAACAGGAATTTCCCGGTGAAACCGATCGTCGGGGGAATTCCTGCCAGGCCGAAGGCCCCGGCAGCCAGTGTGAAGGCAAGAAGCGGCGACCTCCGGTGCAGCCCCTTCAGATCCTGAAAGGTCAGGTTCTCCCCCTTTTGCGCCAGCTGGTATATGACATGGAAACAGGAAAGGGTCATCACAAGATAGCCCCCCATATAATAGATCGCGGCGGCGAACCCGAGTTCATTCACGCATAAGATGCCTATCATTACATAACCGGCATGGGCTATGGCGGAATAGGCGAGAAGGCGCTTGAGATCTTCCTGGACCAGGGCGGCGAGGTTGCCGACCGTCATGGAAAGGATGGCAAAGGTTGCCAGGAGCCATGTCAGGTTGCCTGATTCGGTCCCGGTCAGCCCCACCAGCCTGATCAAGACCGCAACAGCGGCAATCTTGGGAAGCGTGGCGAGGAGAGTTGCCGTTTCATTTGCCGACCCTTGATAGACGTCGGGTGTCAGAAAATGCATCGGAAACATGGAGAGCTTGAAGAAAAAGCCGCAGAACATCATGATGACGCCGATGACCACCATGGGCTCATGGCTGAGCATTTCAGGCAGCGTCCCGGCCAGTTCATGGAGATAGGTCGTTTTCGCCAGGCCGAAGATATAGCTCATGCCGTAGAGCATAACTCCGGTGCTGACGACCCCGAACAGGAAATACTTGATCGCCGCCTCCATTTGACACCTCCCGGAGTCCAGGCAGCGGAACGGAATGATCACGTTCAGTGCGAATGCGGATATCTCCAGGCTCATGACCAGGGTCAACAACTCGAACGAACTGGCAAGGCAGACGAGTCCCAATGTGCCGATGGCAATAAACATGTAATATTCCGCCCGCAGTCTCTCTTCTATGCCGTGAACCCCGGGAGTTGTGGCGATAACAAGAAACAGACCGAAGGTGATGATTACCTTGAATATCTGGGAAAGCCCATCGACCTTATAGGTGCCAAAGAAGAGGAGCCCGATCTTCCCGAACGAAAAGAGCGCCGCCGCGAGGGAAATCGCCGACAGGATGAGGGCCAGCGAGTTCAGGTTGATCCTCCCGGGCCTGGTCAGGGAAGCGCCGAACATCGCCAGAATCATGATTGACAGGGCAATCTCGGGTAACAAGAAATTTATCTGATTTATCTCCATAATTGAGCTCACTCAGGTTATCAGGCTGAAGACTGAAGGCTGAAGGTTTACCTAACCGTCTTCAGCCTTCAGCCTATCTACCTGCTCCAGCATTCACCTGCCTCACCAGATGGGAGACGGTGCTGTCCATCATGTTGAGCAGGGGCCTCGGATAAAATCCTATCCAGAATACAAAGAACGTCAGGAACGCGAGGGTGGCCGCCTCGCGTCCGTCCAGGTCCCGTAAGGCCCCGTGCTTCTCTCCATGGTCATTCCCATGTTGGTCCCCATGGCCGGTCGATCTGTCCCAGATCATTTTCTGCAAAAGGCGGAGCATATAGGCAGCCGCAAGGATCGCACCCAGTATGGCGACAAACCCGACATAGGGATATTTGGCGAAGACGGCGATAAGCACCAGGAGTTCGCTGACAAAACCGTTGGTCCCAGGAAAGCCGAAGGAGGCAAGGGAGAAGATGGCGAAGAAGGTGAGAAACGCCGGCATCGCCATCCCCAGCGCCGAATTGTCGCTGATCTCCCTGCTGTGCGTCCTTTCATAGATGAGACCGACGCAGATGAAGAGAGCCCCGGTGGTTATCCCGTGGTTGATCATCTGGAGCATTGCCCCCTTGATGCCAAGATCGCTCAACAGGAATATGCCGAGGGTCACGAATCCCATATGGCCGACACTGGAATATGCGATGAGCTTCTTCATGTCCGACTGGCCGAGGGCCAGGTAACCGCCGAAGACGATCGAGACCAGGGAGATGGCGATCATGTACGGCATGCAGGCAAAAGTAGCCGCGGGCGCCATGGGGAGGCAGAAGCGGAGGAAACCGTACCCCCCCATCTTCAGGAGAATGGAGGCGAGGATCACGCTGCCGGCAGCCGGCGCTTCCACGTGGGCAGCCGGGAGCCAGGTGTGGAGCGGGAAGACCGGGATCTTGATGGCGAATGAAAGGCTGAAGGCGAGAAAGATCCACAACTGATACATGTACGGATATTTCTGGTCCATGAGCCCGGGTATGAAGAAGGTTCCGGTGGTGATGTAGAGGGCGATAATCGCCACCAGGAGGAAAATACTCCCGGCAAAGGTGTAGAGGAAAAACTTGATCGATGCGTAATCCCTGCGGGGTCCTCCCCAGACCGCGATAATCAGGTACATGGGGATCAGCATCCCCTCCCAGAAGAAGTAGAAGAGGACCGTGTTGAGGCTGACGAAGACGCCGATCATCGAGGCCTCCATCAGCAGCATGACGATGATGAACTCCTTTACCCGCGCTTCAATGTGGCGCCAGGAGCAGAGGACACAGAGGGGCATGATGAAGGTGGTCAGAAGGACCAGGAGGCTACTGATCCCGTCCACCCCGACGACATAATCGAGATTGAGCGCCGGGAACCAGTTACGAAGTTCCGCGAACTGATATTTCGGCGTTCCGGTCTCGAACCGCGTAAATAGGGGAATAGAGACCGCCATGGTGACAGTAGTCACGATCAAGCCCCAGGCCTTGAGGAGGGTCTTATCCTTAAGAAAGAGACAGGCTAAGGCGCCGACCGCCGGGATGATCATGAGGGCCGATAGGATCGGGAAGCCGAGGGTATTTAGAATCAGATATTTTTCCATTTAGAGCCGATTGTTTCGAGTCTGATTATTTATGCTATCCTAAAAAGGCCTTAAACCTGAAAACCTTGGTTATCCACGAAGGACACGAAGGAACACGAAGAAAACCAGACCCTTCAGGAAACCGTTGAGAACCATTTTGGTGATTTGCACTAAGCATTTAATTCTTTGAATTCCTTCGTGTAACTTCGTGTCCTTCGTGGACAAATGTTTTTATGTTCAGAAAATGAGGACCAGGCCGACGATAACGAACACGAGAACCAGCGCGCCACCGACATAATGCTGCACCTTCCCCGTGATGTGCATCTTAACCCTCTCTCCGGTACCTACCACATTGCGGGCGAAGCCGTCGATAAACCAGTCAACGCCGTGCAGGTCGAACCAGGAGAGTCCCCGGGCGGCCGCCATGGTTGCCGACAGCCCCACCGTCTTGTGGAGATTGCTGACAAACTCGTTCATGGCGTCCACGGGATGGCGCGCACTCCACATGAACACCTTTGCCCCCCTGCGGTAGAACCAATCAAGATCAAGATTGATCGTTGCATGGGGTTTCAGGCTCTTCGCCATGAGATATACGCCGAGTCCGGTAAAACCGAAGATCTGCATGGTCTCGGAGATATGGTAGGCCGTATAGGGATGGTACGCCACCGGATAGGGGAGCATGCGGTAGAGGTATTCCGGGTGCACGCCGATGAAAAAGCAGAAGAAAGCGGCTATGGCCATTGCTAGCTGCATGTTCCATGGGGGATCTTTCGCCTCGAATGCGGACTCCTTCCCCCCGTACCAGATGAAATATGGGAGCTTGATCCCGACCGACAGGAACGTACCCACGGCGGCGGCCAGGAGCGCGATCATGATGATAATCCTGTGTTCCTCCCCCGCGGCCGCGACGATCATCGATTTGCTGACAAAGCCGCTGGTCAGGGGGAAGCCGGAGATGGAGATGCCACCGATGACCGTGAAGATCATCGCCATCGGCATGAACCTGTAGAGGCCACCAAGTTCGGAGAGTTTTGACCGGCCGGTCAT
>JBGQDJ010000145.1:0-6796 GCA_041495805.1 Geobacteraceae bacterium | reverse complement strand
TCCACCTGGACAAAAGCATAGCAGGCCGATTCAAATATGCAATCGCCCTGACTGCACTGACTCTGTTGGCCGAGGTTGCCGGGGGTATCTGGACCAACTCTCTTGCCCTTCTCTCCGACGCAGCACATGTTTTTCTCGACCTGTTCGCCCTTGCCCTCTCTTTAGCTGCAATCAAGCTGGCCGCATTTCCCGCTTCGGACACCCGCACCTTCGGCTGGCACCGGGTGGAGGTATTTGCTTCGTTCATCAACGGATCGTCAGTATTCCTGATCGCCATCGGCATCTTCTACGAGGCTTCAGGGAGGCTGTTCCACCCGGAAGCGGTGAAGAGCCTACCCATGTTCATTATCGCCGCAATCGGTCTGCTGATGAACCTGATAGCCGCATCTGCCCTCCATCAGCACTCCCATGACGACCTCAACGTCAGGAGCGCCTTTCTCCACGTTGTAGGCGACGCCGCCGCCTCAGTGGGGGTCATTGTCGGCGGCATTGCCATATACTTCACCAACCTGTACGTTCTGGACGCCGTTATCTCCATGGGGATCGGCCTGATCATCTTTTGGGGCGCCTGGCGGGTGATCAGGGAATCGTCCCACATCCTGCTGGAAGGGGCGCCGAGAGGAATGAGCACCGGCGAGGTAGTCGGAGCCATCCGCACGATTGAAGGGGTGAACGATGTCCACCATCTCAACATCTGGACCATCTGTTCCCACATCCTTGCCCTCTCCGCGCACGTGGACGTGAAACCGGAGCACAAGCGAAACCAGGTTGGGGTCCTGCGCGAGATAGAAGAACTTCTGCTCAAGCGGTATCATATTTCCCATACCACCCTTCAGGCGGAGTGCACCATGTGCATCGATTCACCGGTCTTCAAGGAACTGCGCCACCGTCCCCGCAAGGGGGCCCATGATCACCACCAGCAACACGACCATCCTAGCCATGACCATGAAACCGATCACGATCACGATCATTCCCATGACCATTGAAGCCTGCCATGCTCCCCTATAATCTCATATTGGAAGCCGACGACCGTCTGCGCAAGAGGGTGCGCCGCACAGAGCTGATCCACTCCCACCATTTCAGCGAAAAGCTGGGCGTCCCCCTCTATTTTAAATGTGAAAACCTCCAGAGAACAGGCTCTTTCAAGATCCGCGGCGCCCTCAATTTCATGACCTCGCAACCGAGAGAGAATCTCATCAGAGGGGTCATAACCGCCTCTGCCGGCAACCACGCCCAGGGAGTGGCCTTCTCCGCGGATCTTCTCGGAGTAAAGGCGACGATTTACATGCCTGAAAGCACTCCCCCCCAGAAGGTATTCGCCACCAGGGATTACGGAGCCGAAGTGGTCCTTACCGGCATGAACTTCGATGAGGCCTATGCCGCGGCGGTAAAGGCCGGCAAGGAGAGCGGCGCCCTCTTCGTCCACCCCTTCGATGACATGCTGGTCATGGCCGGACAGGGGACCATCGGCCTGGAACTGTTGCAGGAACTTCCGGATCTGGCAAACATCCTCATTCCCATCGGCGGCGGCGGACTGATATCAGGCATCGCCTCGGCTATCAAGGAGACCCACCCCCATGTGCGGATAATCGGCGTGGAAGCGGCGGCAGCGCCGTCCATGCACTTTTCCCTGAAAAAGGAGCGGGTGATGGAAACGCCGCTCGCCTTTTCCCTGGCCGACGGCATCGCAGTGAAGCGGGTCGGAAAGAAGACCTTCCCCATTGTCCGGGAACTGGTGGATGAGGTGCTCCTTGTGGAAGAGGAGGAGATTGCCCAGGCGATTGTCGCGCTGCTGGAACGGACCAAGCTGCTGGTAGAGGGGGCGGGAGCAGTCACCCTGGCCGCTCTTTCCAATGGCAGGGCTGGCCGCATTTCGGGGAAAACGGTCTGCCTCCTCTCCGGCGGAAACATAGACGTCAGGACCATCGCCATTGTGGTTGAGCGCGGGCTTTTGGCCGCGGGGCGTTATCTGAAGCTGAAGGTGGAGTTGGCGGACATCCCGGGATCGCTTGCGCAGCTATCTACGGATATAGCCGCCACCCGGGCGAACATCTACCTCATCTCCCATGACCGCCGCTCCATTGCCCTCCCGGTAGGGCGGACCGAGGTGCTGCTGGAACTGGAGACGCGGGGTTACGAGCATATCGAGGAGGTGATCGGTTATCTCGGGGGAAAAGGATATGATGTGGAGGTGTTGAAATAGGTTCTCAAATAAGTTTCCCGGCGCTGAATGAGTCCAACCCGCCGCCTCGTTAATCGCCCATTTTTCAATTGACAGGGATAGGAGGTGATAGTAGACTTTTCACGCTGCATCTTCGCCGAGCCCACTGATTTTATTGTGCATTTTTACGGCGTTATCATAAACACCAACATTAGGAGGAGACATGAGAAAGCTCAACGGCGTCATCGAGGGACAGCAGTTTGATCAGGCGACACTGGAGGAGATCTTCAGCATTGCGGCCGACATGGAAAAAATGAAGTCCCCCGATCTCTTGAAGGGGAAGATCATGGCCTCCCTCTTTTATGAGCCGAGCACGCGGACACGCCTCAGCTTCGAGGCGGCCATGCACCGGCTTGGGGGGAATGTCATCAGCACCGAAAACGCCCAGCAATTCTCCTCCAAGGCAAAGGGAGAAAGCCTTGAGGACTCGGTCCGGGTAATCAGTGGCTACTGCGACGTTATCGTCCTCCGCTATCACAAAGAGGGGGGTGCCGAGCGTGCCCAGCGTTTCTCCAAGGTGCCGGTGATCAACGCCGGGGACGGCAAGGGACAGCATCCCACTCAGGCCCTGCTCGATCTCTACACAATCCGCAAATCGTTCGGCACACTAAAGGGACTCACCATTGCCATGGTGGGCGACCTGGCCAACGGCCGGACCGTCCGCTCCCTCTCCATCATACTCGCCAAGCATTTCCCCGACAACCGCATCATCTTCATATCGCCCAAGCAGACCAGGATGGGGGACGATGTCAAGGAATACGTCAATAAACACGGGGTCAAATGGGAGGAGACCGACGACCTGCGCGCCGCCGCGCCGTCAGCCGACGTCATCTACCAGACCCGGGTGCAGAAGGAACGCTTCCAGGACGGCGACTCGGAGATCTATGAACAGGTGATCAAGGAGAGCGAACGTTTCACCATCAACAGTGAACTGTTGAGCATCATGAAAAAGAAATCTATCATCATGCACCCCCTGCCACGAGTCACGGAAATCAGTTATGGGGTGGATCAGGACGAAAGGGCAAGGTATTTCGAGCAGGCGGAAAACGGCCTCTACGTTCGGATGGCGCTCCTCAAGATGATACTGGCCGGGTACTGAAAAACCCACCGACAGGTTTAATAACCTTTGAATCATACACTAATCTTCTTATGGGACTATTATATCAACCTGTGCATTATTTGCAATTGAATTTTATTATCAAATAACCCGTTGCCGGCAAGCAACAAGAAAGCCCGCTTTTATTGCGGGCTTTCCATGTTTCGGAAGAGTCGCGTTCCGCTGCATTCATCAGGCTGCCTTATGCATTGCCGATGCCTCGAAATTGTGGGCGAAAGTCTCGGCGAACTCCTCGATGGAGGTAGGCGTTGTGTTATCGGGTGTCCGCGGCCGGCCGACGGAAAAAAGCCCGTTGTTCAATGCCTCGCACATCTCGATTAAGAGTGAGCTCACGTCTTCGCTTATTCCCATCTCAAACATCCCGTTTGCCGCATCCTCATAGAGAAACTGCACGTATTTAAGTTCAGGCATGCCGATCCTCCGACCTATTATGGCTATTGCCTCGTTTAGGGAAAGGTCGCGCTGCCCCAGGAGGTCCTGGGCCATCTTCCCCGCAAAATCATGCCTGACTATCCGTTCCGCCACATAAGCGGCTATATCTCTGGTGGCGATCATGGCGAACTTCAGATCTCCATGCACTGCCGAGCCTGCAATCCCCATCCGGTTAATGAGGGGGATGTTCATCAGCAGGTTCTCCATGAAATAGGTTGGGCGGAGATGGAGAACATTCACCCCTTCAAGTTGGTTGAAGCGCAATTCCTGTTCACGGAGCCCGAGGATCGGTCCGCTCCCTTCACGGAGGTCGGCCCCCTGGCTGCTCAGGTTCACCACGTATTTTACTCCTGCCTTGACTATACCTTCCGCGAAGGAATCACTAATTTCGTTTTGATAGGCCCTGAAATCCGATGTCCCGTAATTCGGGGGGATCATGGTGAAGACCGCCGTGGCGCCGGAAAAGGCCCTGGCCAGGAAAACGTTGTCCGTCAGGTCCCCGACTTTCGCCTCGGCCCCGCGGTCGACAAAGCCCTGAAGCCTGGCTGCGCTTCTTCCTATCACCCTCACCTTCTCTCCCTTTGCGAGCAGGATATCGGCCGTTTTACTCCCTATGTTGCCCGTTGCTCCTGTTATAATGTACATAACCCACTCCTTTCCTTGCTCTCATTTTGTTCTATTTTAACATCCGCCGGCCAATAATACAATTATGAATATCAATTTCATTACATGAGCGGAAAAGCCTGTATGGGGAAGTCGGGTCAAGCTTGGGGGATCTCCGGGGATAAAAAATTTTTCCAGATTGTTTGCGGGGTCTTTCCGGTATTACGATAGATAATGGAGTGTGAAAATGGGTGTGTGCATCAGCTGCTGGCAGCGATCCAGATCGTGTGACGGTTTCCCCCTGCGAGGCCTCGCGCCCGCACAGTGAACTCCTCCACTTCAAAACCAACCCGTCGCAAACGATTGGCAAAAGCCATGTCAGGACCGGCCGACCATACGGCCAACACGCCTGCAGGCTGCAGCGCGGCATATGCACTCCTGGCCCCGGATTCGGTATAGAGCCAGTTGTTGTCTCTGCGGGTGAAGCCTTCGGGTCCATTATCCACGTCGAGGAGGATGGCGCTGAAGGCCTGATGCTCACTCTTCAGGATGAGGGCGACGTCGATTTCTCGAACAGTGACTCGGGGATCCTGAAGGGGATGGCCGGTCAGCTCCCCAAGGAATTTTCGATTCCATTCCACAACCTTCGGCACCAGTTCGGCCACTACCACCCGGCTTTCGAGATCGAGCCGATGCAGCGCAGCGGCAGTGGTAAAGCCCATCCCCAATCCTCCGATCAGAATTCTGGGAGATGGCCGGTTGCCGATACGTGCACAAGCGAATTCGGCCAAGGCATCTTCCGAACCATGAACGCGACTGTTCATCAGTTCACAGCCGTTTACCCGGATTGAAAACTCCCCGCTCCTGACAAAGAGATGCATTTCGGCGCTGCCGCCCGGCACCTGAGCGCTGTCAAGGAGCTTCCAGGGAATCATCACCGACGCCTGTTGCTGCCGGCAAAGCGACCTGTGACGTTTTCCTCTGTTGCCTCGATCGGGAAATTATCGATATACAGTCTACTCTCCATTCCTTGTATCTCCTGATTACTGCTGAACGAATTATTCGAAGGGAACTGTGTGCTCCCCGAGGGTATTTTTAATCGTGTAAAAAACTTTATAACTGCCGCTAAACTCCACGGAGAGCCTCAGGTGGCAGGATTGTGTTTTTCAGTTGCATGTGGCAGCTAAAATAACAAACAATGTATGATGAATTCAACGCCAAAATGTTGATCACCCAGTTCCGTTCGGAAACTGCAACTGTCACATCCGGATTTTCCAGATGGACATCAATTATATGGAGCGCTTTTATTATGAATAGCTTTGCTCTTTTCACAGATGTGAGCGTGAATCCGCAGCGCAAGATCGGCGTTGGAGGTTATCTGTTGGTTCCCTTGCCGTTCCTGGAAAACAAACTGCAAGACATAGATCAAGGCGAATTATCCGCACAGCTTCAATTCAAGAGTTTTGTGGAAACTTCATCTACAAAGCTCGAACTCCAGACTGTCTTGTGGGCACTTGAAAATTCGCGGGAGGAGCTCACTGTCTCTGCTCTTGGGAGCCTGCGGATTTATACCGATTCCCAGTGCGTTGCAGGGCTTTTGAGAAGAAGAGCCGGCTTGATAAACAGTGATTTTCTTTCGAGGCGCTCAGGGCGACCGTTAACAAATGCCCATCTCTACCGCGCGTTTTACGAAGCTTTTGACCAACTCGGCTTTCAGTTGATCAAGGTATCAGGGCACTCCCGCGCCTGCTCCCACGATACTGTCCAGCGGATTTTTTCGCTTGTCGATAGGGAAGTGAGAAAAGCATTGACCCTTTGGCTGGATTCCCCGTTGTTAAGGGCAAGCTAAGGGTAACGTAGTTGATATGGTTGACAAAGATACTCCTGCTTTCTGGACAGGAGGTTAATATGTTCGTTTCGCGTCAAGCGTCTTTGGCAGGGAGCGCAATCTTCTTTTTGACTGTCTTGAGGCGGGTGGCTTTTACCACCGGTGCGGGCTCAGGGGGTGGTACATAGGAGGCTGTGGCGGTCGGTCTCAGGGTGGCGAAATGTGAGGAGGCGATTTTCCGGCTTTTACCGTCACTGAACTGAATGGTTGCCATCGATGCCGTCACTTCCAGCACTTTGCCGGCGCCCCATTCCAGTGCGCCTTCGTGGCTTACAATGTTTCCGGTTTTGATTGACATTGATTACTACCTCTTTGATTTGAAGTGGTGGTATCCGCTGCAACATCACTTATTATTATTATCCACTATCTTTGAAAGACTTTATTATACTGATACAGGTTAATAATATATCTGTTATTGTACGGCAATGAACCAGATAATAGCAAGCAGGAAATATCATCCGGTATTCAGTAACTGACAATTACAATTGTGAGATATTGCAACCTGAAAAATATATATGGTTATTCAACATAGATA
>JBGQDJ010000144.1:0-6849 GCA_041495805.1 Geobacteraceae bacterium | reverse complement strand
TGGAACTGGTGCGGCTGGCGCGAAAGAATTATGACCTGGCCATTACTCCCGACGGCCCGCGCGGTCCAGCCGAAACAGTAAAACCGGGGGTTGCCCAGCTGGCGCGCATGACCGGCCGGCCGGTTATACCCCTTGCCTTTTCCTGCTCCAAAGCCAAGCGCTTCGGCAGTTGGGACCGGTTTCTCCTCCCCTATCCCTTTTCCAGAGGACTCTTTATCTGGGGCGATCCGCTTTATTATCATGCAGGAGAGGAACTGGAAGCGTTTCGCCTCCGTATCGAACATGCTCTCAGGGATACCACCCTTCGGGCCGATGAGCTTGCGGGTCAATGATCTACCTGATCTACGACATAGCCCTGTTCCTGGCAACACCAATGATTTTGCTCTATTCCCTGTTTCGCGCCTGGCGCAAAGGGAGACGTAGAGAGGGGATTGCCGAGCGCTGCGGAATATATGACGCCGGGATGCTTTCTGCTCTGGAGGGACAAAAAACCATCTGGGTGCATTCGGTGTCGGTGGGGGAGACAATAGCTGTAAAGCCGCTTCTCAAAGCCCTGAAGGAGAGTTTTCCCGAATTCAGGATCATCATGTCGAACGTCACCGAAACCGGTCGCGGCATCGCCGAAAAGACTCCCGAAGTCGATCACTGCGTCTATTTCCCTTTTGATTACCGCTTTACGGTGATGCGAGCGCTGCAACAGATGCATCCGGACCTGGTTGTGGTGGTGGAAACCGAGATATGGCCCAATTTTCTGCGCATTGCAAGGGAGTTGGGAATCCCCTCGGTTTTAACTAACGGGCGCATATCCGACCGGTCGTTCGGACGTTACTTGAAACTGAAATGGTTTTTCCGCCCGGTCCTGGGAAATGTCTCCTCATTCTGTATGCAGACCGCCGAGGACGGCCGCCGTATCGTTGCCATCGGCGCCGACCCAAAGCTGGTCCACGTCACCAGGAACCTCAAGTATGATATTCCGGTAAATGCGCCGACAGATGAGATGAAACGAGGGTTGCGCGAAGGGTGCAAAATTCCCGACGGAGTCATGACTATCACCGCCGGCAGCACCCACGCCGGGGAAGAAGAGATCATCATAGCCGCATATCAGCGTCTTCTGGCGGAAGGACGGGCATGTATGCTGATACTCGCGCCGAGACATCCTGAACGTGCCGCCCAGGTTGCCGAACTCCTTACTAATTCAGCAATTCCGTTTACCCTTCGCTCCAAGATAGACCATCGGGAAGAAATGTTCAAGCCGGGGAATGTCCTGCTGGTGGATACCGTGGGCGAGTTGATGCGCTTCTATGCATTGTCCGACCTGGCCTTTGTCGGAGGGAGTCTTGAGCCAACCGGCGGCCACAATATCCTTGAGCCGGCCTCTCTGGGGGTGCCGGTCCTCTTTGGTCCATACATGCAGAATTTCAGGGAATCCGCTTCACTGATTCTATCGTGCGGCGGAGGTTTCCAGGTCAAGGATGGGGAAGAACTTACAGCACTCCTGCAACTCCTCATGGATAATCAAGATAGACGTCAAACCTCGGGCCGCAACGGGATGCGGCTGCTCCAGGAAAACAGCGGCGCCACGGAGATGCATATGGAAGTCATCAGGAAACTGCTGAGGAGTACGGATTGAGGAGTGACGAGTATTTTCGACAACTTTGGGACGGAAAACGAAACAGCGGAGTTGACCGCCTCTTCATGGCTCTTCTTACCCTACCCTCTCTTTTGTACGCCCTGACCCTCCGTCTGCGGGGAGCAGCCTATAAGGCCGGCCTTTTCCGCTCCTTTCATCTGACAAAGCCGGTTGTCTCAGTGGGGAACCTGACTTTAGGAGGGACGGGAAAAACCCCGATGGTTCTCTACCTCGCCGGATGGTTCATGGAGCGGGGGAAACGGGTAGCCGTCCTTTCACGGGGGTATGGAGGTTCCCAGCAAGGAAAACTCCGTATTGTCAGCGATGGGAGCACTATTCTGCTCACTCCCGAAGAGGCAGGAGACGAGCCGTATCTGCTCGCTTCCTCCGTTCCGGGGCTTTCGGTGGTCATCGGCGCGGACCGCTATCAGGCCGGCCTTCTGGCTCTGGAGCAGCTCGATCCGGACATCTTCATCCTAGATGACGGCTTTCAGCACCTGCGCCTCAAGCGCGACCTGAACCTCCTCCTGCTCGACTGCGGGAATCCTTTCGGCAATGGTCGGACGCTTCCGGCAGGAACACTGCGGGAGCCGGTTACGGCGGTCGAGCGGGCCGACCTGGTTATATTCACCCGATGCAACGAAATAATACCTCCTCAAGTGACCGCTAAAGCATGCTGCTCTGCATCCCATCGGCTGACCGTCGCCATCCCCCTTTCCGGCGGTGCACCGCTGCCGTTCCATGCGCTGGAAGGGCTCAGAGGCCTTGCGTTTGCCGGGATTGCCCAGCCGTCTTCTTTTTTCGAATCTCTGAAGGGGGAGGGATTAAATCCGGTCGCCACCCTGGCCTTTCCCGACCACTGTAATTACGGTGAGTCGGACATAGCAGCCCTCCGCCGATTGAAAGAGACTTGCCGCGCCGATTACCTGATCACAACCGAAAAAGATGCTGTTAAGCTGGCGACATATCGGGAAAGGCTGGGAACAGTGTATGCGGCTGGGCTGGAACTGCGCTTCGCCGATGCGGGACCGTTGACGTCCGCGCTGGAAAAACTGCTTTAATTTCAAGGTGAGATATGGCACTATCAAAACAATTTGTTGATATTCTTGCCTGCCCGCAATGCAAGGGGGAGATCGAACTCCTTCCGGACGGCTCGGGGCTGATTTGTCGCCCCTGCCGACTCAAGTATCCCATCCGCGAGGAGATACCGGTCATGCTGACTGAGGAGGCGGAGAAAATCGGGGGCTGGTAAAACTGACTGTGGACAAACCTGCCGGAAAAAAGAAAATACTTGTTCTCCGTTACCGGTTCATCGGTGATACTATTCTCACCATTCCGTTTCTGAGAAATCTGCGCAGAGCGGAACCGTCAGCTTACATAGCATGGGTGGTAGCGCCCGGTTCCGCGGAAGTGATAAAGGGAGTCCCCTATGTTGACGAACTTATAGATTGGGACCCGGTCACTATCCATGCCGACAGCAGGGGTACACACCGCACCTGGAAAGATAGGTGGGGATTCATCAAGGGATTGCGCGCCCGGCATTTCGACAAGGTCTACGTGCTGAAGCGCTCCTTCTCCAGCGCGATCATGGCGCTCTTTTCCGGCGCTCCGGAGCGGATAGGCTTCGCCACCGAAGGGCGCGGCCTGCTCCTCAGCAAAAGGGTGCCATACCGCCATGACCGGCATGAAGTGGAGAATTTTCTCGCAGTGCTCCGGGCCGACGGCATAGAGGTTACGGACTCCTTCCTGGAATGCTGGACCACTCCCGAGGAGGGGGAGGCTGCCGCCGGAGTGATCGCCGGCGCGGGGGTGCCAGCAGGGGCGCGGCTGGTGGCGATTCATCCGTTCGCAGCCAATCCGCAGCGTGGCTGGCGTCTGGAAGATTTTGCCTCTCTGGCGGCACTCTTCAGTGCTCAGGGGTTTACCCCGGTGATACTAGGCGCTCCCGGAGACAGGAGTGCATTTGACGCCGCGCAAGTTCTGTTCGGCGCGGGCGCCGTCGATCTGGTGGGTAAATGTTCCCTTCGGGTGACGCTAGCCCTGTTGAAGCGCTGTTTCCTTTTCGTCGGCAACGACAGCGGCATCATGCACCTGGCCGCCGCAGCCGGCATTCCCCTGGTTGCCCTGTTCGGTCCCCAGTCTCCGGTCAAGTTCGGCCCATGGAGCGAACGGGCCGCGGTCATCTATAAGAAATTCGCCTGTTCTCCCTGCCGTCAGAAGTTTTTCACCGAATGTGAACCCTCTCCCCGCCAGCGACCCGCCTGTGTTGAGGCTATCACGGTGGATGAGGTGTTTGCGGAGGGGATGGCCCTATTGCATGCGGTCCCGGAAATAAAACGATGACTAAAAGTGAAAGACCGAAAATTTCCGCTTTTGTTATCTCAAGAAACGAAGCTCTGAAGATTTCCGGCTGCATCGAGTATCTTAAATGGGCTGACGAGATAGTAGTTGTGGATGATTTCAGCACCGACGGCACCCCGGAGATATGCCGGGCTCATGGAGTGAAATTCGTGCAGCACGTATTTACCGGATTCAAGGACCAGAAGAGCTACGCAATGTCTCTGACTTCAAATAACTGGGTGCTGGAACTGGATGCTGATGAGCGGGTTTCCGATGAAATGAGGGAGTGCATCCTGGCGCTTCCCAAAGAAGATTTTTCCCTATATTCATGTTTCGAGTTCAGGAGAAAGACCCGCTTCTGGGGGAAATGGATCAGGCATGCCTCTTTTTACCCGGATTACAAGGCTAGATTATACAAGAAAAATGATGGTGAATGGAGTGAAGGGAATATTCATGAGAGGTTCATTACAGGGGGCCTTACAAAAAAAATTCCCGCCGATATCTTTCATTGTCAGGACCTGGATCTTCATACCTATATTCTGCGTACCATCCGTTATGCAAATCTTTCAGCGCTGGAAATGCATGAAAGGGGAAAAGAAGCACGGATTCTCCATTTCACTATTCGTCCACTCTACACCTTCGTTTATCGCTTCTTTTTCCGCCTCGGCTTTCTGGATGGTGTTCACGGTTTTGTTATCTCTGCTGTTGGAGCAATTGGAACGTTTATCAAGTATCTGAGATTGTACGAATTGCAGAAAACTGAACCACTGACTGAAAACCGGAATCCGTTAATTGGGAGTGAATAGCCGGATGAAGATCCTGATGGTTAATTCCAGCCGCAATTGGGGGGGGACAGAGGAAATCTTGCTGTCACTTTCTCTGGAATTAAGAAGTAAAGGGCATCATCTGGGCTTCTTTCTGCGCGAGGATTCAGTTACGGTAAGACGTTTCGAGAAAGCGGGTTTCCCGGTATGGCAAGGCGGACGCAGGAGGATGGGCCTCGTGACGTCAATCCTCAAGCTTTCCTCGGTTTTGCGCGCCGAACGTTTTGATCTGATTCATATCCACCGCAGTCATGATATAATTCCCACTGCGCTTGCAAATTCTGTCGCTGGTCTGATACCTGTAGTGTTGACTCAGCACGCCTGGGAGTTCAGTAAATCTTCCCTTCAATACCTGGTATATGGCGCGCTAAAGAAGATTGTTGCGGTTTCAAAGGCGGTAGCAGGTAAGCTTCTGGAGACTCAACCATATATAGCAGACAAGACCGTCGTTATCCATAATGGTGTTCCAATAAAAAGCCGGATCAATCCGGACCCTGATTACTGGAAGAGACGGCTTGCATTGACCGGCACTGAGCCTCTGCTGGGAATAGTCGGTTATTCCCACAAGAACCAGCAGGAACTTATCGGCCTGTTGCCACGAATCCGGGAGAGCTTTCCGGATGTAAGACTCATACTTATCGGGTCGGTTGATGAGCGGAAGCATATTTTCGAAGATCAGGCAGCGAGTTTAGGGGTCCTTGATGCACTTTTATTTGCCGGATTTATTCCCCACGAAGAGATGCATGACGCTCTCGGCTCGCTGGATCTCAATATAAGTATGCATCGCCACGAACCGTTCGGGTTGCATGTTGTCGAAGGGATGGCGGCAGGGACACCTCTGGTGGCATACCGCGCCGGGGGATTCCCGGAGATTGTGGAACATGGCAGGAACGGTTACCTGGCCGAAACGCAGGAAGAGTTGCTCCAGGCCATCCTGGAGCTCTTGGGGAATAGGGAAAAGCGCGAGGAAATGGGGCAGAGCGGAAGGGAACGGGCCCTTAAGCTGTTCACTCTTGAACGGATGGTATCTGAATATGAAGAGTTGTATCGGAATCTCAATAAATAACTAATATCAGCAATTGCCTTATTGAAGCGATGATATCTACAAAGGAAATTTCAGTCGAAAAATGTCAGCACTTCCCAATCTCAATCCAAAGCCAACAGCGAATTCCCGTTTCATTCATGAATGGTGTTAACGTGACTGCCAGTAGAATAGATATTGTTATGCCTAACCGCATCGGAGACGCGATATTAACTCTCCCATCCCTTGTTTGCTTGAAGCAACTCCGGGAAAGATATGGAGGGCTTGATTCCGAGTTTAAACTTATTACCCATATCCCCTTGGAAGGAATACTCCAGGCCCTTAATCTGTTCGATGTCAGTCGAATGACGTTGGGCGAAAAGATCAATTCTTGGATGACGCCACCGGACAAGGCATTCTTCCTGGTAACGACAAGCAGAAATTTGGGTTATCATTCGAGGCTTAGCCATGGTTTGAGCTTGCCGAATAAAAAACTCGTCAGGTATTCCAAAAATCTGGCTTATCTGAATTATCCGTATACGATGGATTCGTTACCAGCTGCATTGGTGGAATTCCTTAAGTCCCGTTTCGGGTTTGCAAGCTATACGATCAGGCACTTTGGAATCTGCCTGGAGCTGGGATTTACGGTGGAACAGATCCGGCAAACCTTCCGCTTCGATAAAACATCCCTGTCGCCTGCCGCTGACTTTTTCGACTGGAAACCACCTGCTCCTTCGCATTATCTCGTATTCTGCATGGAAGCGGCATCAGGCAGTAAAAGAAAGTACAATGTCGACAAACGGTGGATGGAAGAGTATTTTCTTGATCTGGCAGAAACGGCGTATGAAAAATACTCGATGCAGGCAGCGTTCATAGGGATAAGCGATTTCCCGAAACTGCCCGACAGGCCATATTTCATCGATTTCCGGCAGAAACTCAGTCTCAAAAAGACCGCTCTTCTGCTCCATTATTCCGGCGGTTATGTGGGGAATGACACCGGGCCTTTGCACCTCTCCAACCTGATGAAGAAAAAC
>JBGQDJ010000143.1:0-6902 GCA_041495805.1 Geobacteraceae bacterium | reverse complement strand
GCATGAACGCACTAGCCACCCGCATCATATTTGAAGGGACTCGGGCGGTTGGGGTGGAGTTCATCGACAAGGCCCATGCCTATGCCGCCGATCCCCGGCAGGTTGAAGACCCTTCGTCGCTCCCCCGTTCCGAGGTCCGCGCCAAGCGCGAGGTAATCATAGCAGGGGGAGCCTTCAACAGTCCGCAACTGCTCATGCTCTCAGGCATCGGCCCGCGCGCCGAACTGGAGCGTTTCGGGATCCCCGTGATCGTCGATCTTCCGGGAGTGGGGGAGAATCTTCAGGACCGGTATGAGGTATGTGTGGTTTCGGAATTCGCAAGGGATTTCGAACTTATTCAGGGTGGTAAGTTCCGGCCCCCGGAACCGGGTGAAGCAGGGGACGCGCTGCTCAAGCAGTGGCAGAAAGACGGGAGCGGCGCATACTCCTCAAACGGCTCACTGATCGGCATCATCAAGAAATCGACGAGGGAACTGCCAGATCCGGACCTTTACATTTTCGGCATTCCAGGCTACTTTAAGGGGTATCATCCGGGCTATTCCGGAGATTCATCCCGTTACCGCGACAAATTCAGCTGGGCCATTCTCAAGGCTCGCACCTCCAACACGAGGAGCGTGAGGCTGGCATCAGCCAATCCGTGGGACAGGCCGTATATCAATTTCAGTTACTTCGGAGACGGCAAGCGGGCCAATGACCCGGACCTGGACGCGGTGGTGAACGGGGTCAGATTCGTCCGCTCCATGAACGAACACCTCGACAAATCCGGGCTGATAAAGTGCGAGGAAATCCCCGGACCGGAGATCCGGAGCGACGACCAGCTCCGTGAGTTCATCAGGAACGAGGCGTGGGGGCATCATGCATCATGCACGAACAAGATCGGCGCCGACGACGACCCCATGGCAGTGCTCGACAGCAGGTTCAGGGTGAGGAAAACCCAGGGTCTGCGGGTCGTGGACGCATCCGTATTCCCGAAAATCCCGGGTTATTTCATAGTCACGGCCATATACATGATCAGCGAAAAGGCGTCTGACCTGCTGATTGAAGACGCACATGAATAAACAGTCACAAAATCGCTCTTATCCCGCCATAGACAGCCATGTGGACCTTATCTATGACCTGATCCGCCATCACCCGGACAGGCCGCTCCAAGATATCCCCGAAGCCTGGGTGACCCTTCCCAGATTAGCGGAAGGCGGAGTGCGGCTTTTCGTCTCGGTCTTCTACTGCCCTGATGCCTATAACGGCCCGGTCAAGTCAGCGGATTATCTCCGATACCTGCTGGAATACGCGGGAAAGCACCTGCAAGGCATCAAAACCATCCGGACCGCCGGGGAGCTTGCAGCCTTCTATCATGGGTCCGGGACGCCTGGGGCGCTGCTACTTCTGGAAAATGCCGACCCGCTCCTGGAGTATCCGCCCCAGGCCCTGAAAGAAAGGGGATTCCACGCCGTGAGCCTGACCCATGTGGGGAGAAACCGGATCGGTGACGGCAATAAGATTGAGGAGCCGCAAGGACTTACCCCTGCTGGACGTAATCTGGTAAAAGAGCTGGACCGCCTGGGTTTTGCCATTGACACGGCCCACCTCTCCGAGCCGGCATTTCAAGAGACGGCTGATCTCTTTACCGGTCCCCTCTTCTCTTCCCATACCGGTTTCAGCGCCTTCAAAGACACCCCCCGCAACCTCTCCGACGGGCAGATACGGACAATACTCTCCCGTGACGGGGTCGTGGGGATGGCGGCAGCGCCGGGTATGATCTCCGACGACGCAAAAGTGGGGATCAGCCACGTCTTCCAACAGATCGACTGGTTCGTTCAGAAATACGGAGCTGAAGGGATTGCCATAGGCTCTGATATTGGCGGATATGACGGTGTCTGCGAAGGGTTCAACGACCACTCGGATTTCCCGAGGCTTGCGGAACTTCTTGCCGGGGCGGGTTATCCGGACGCGGTAGTGGAAGGGATAATTGGTGGCAACTGGTTTCGCTTCTTTTCCCGGCTCTTGGCGGGTACATCTACGGGGAATGGCAGAACATAAGAAAAAATAGGTCCATTGAGCAAACTCAGCGGACTTACTCAAAGTGGGCGAACGGCAACTCCACCACTTTTCCTGTTAAATATCCGAAAGTCAAACCTGACCAAAAATCCTTTCGAAGTTTTCCTATTCAGGCGATCAGCCGGTCATACTCCGCGTGGGTACCGATCCAAAACCAAGTTACGCCGTTCTCGACCGAGATGCCGAGTGCCCTGTAATGAAGGCCAACCCGTACGGACCAGAATTGACCTATCCGTTTAAAATGAAGTGATGGATGCCTAGGAGATTTTTTCAGAAGCTCAAAGCAGGAATCGGCGTGTTCTTGGACAGATTGCGGAAGAGCTGCATAGCACCCCCAGAATCTTGGCGAAGCAAAATGGTTCAGAGCCGCTTGCATTGGCCGTTGCCATAATGCTCAAGCGCTTCCGCGGCCAGTCCGTCCAGCTTCCCCGCCTGCACGTCGCGGGCCAGATGTTCGTCCCATCGGGCGGCATCGAACTTCTGAAACCAGGCGCGAAAGGCGCATAGATCCGTATCCGAAAGGGAGGCAACCTCGGTTTCTATTTTTTTCACTGCATTTGACATGGCGGTTCTCCACAAACCTGTTCATGGATCGAAGCTTGATGAAATAGTAAGACTTTTGTTCATGACTATCAAGTAAATTTTGGGGATGCAAAGAGTAGCAGCGGCGAACAGTCACACGCTGTAAAATCAGGGGGTGAATCGGGAAGGTGACTTCTCGCGGTGGTCAATAACCATCGGCCACGGCGGCTAAAAGCTGACCATAGAATGGTCTTAGGGATGTTCAGGCTTCCAAGATGCCAAGTTGATCGTAAAAACAAAAAAACGCCCCACCGGCAAAATCCCGGAAAAGACGGCCTTTCATTCCATCTGTCGCGATGCGAATCATTGACCCCATCCGCTCCTCCATTAAACGCCCTTATAATTCCCCCTATCCCCCTGCCCTGTCAAGAAAATCATCCTTATTTATCCTTGCATCCCTTCTGACATGAATCCAACTAAATTCATTTTCACCCAATGTGAACATTATCAGCAAAAAATGGCTTGCAAGGCGGTGACAAATGTGTCAACATTTGATTAATGAGACATACTCGACCGATTTCATGGATCAAGGCGGCCCGTAGGGACTTCGATGAATTTCCCGAAGACGTGCAGGGCTACATGATGAACGCACTTACGATTGCAGCTGAAGGGAGCAAATCGGATAAGGCCAAGCCGTTCAAAGGTGTTGAGGGCGGCGTGTTTGAAATTGCGCTTAAGCATCGAGGCGAGGCCTTTCGCGTGCTCTATGCCGTGAAGATCGGTGCGGATATTTGGGTGATCCACGCTTTTCAGAAGAAATCCACGTCCGGAATTAAAACGCCGCAGATTGAGGTTGACCTCATTCGCGAGCGCTTGAAACGATTGAAGGAGGCATTACAATGAAAGATGATTTTGAATTGATCCGCGGCAGCGGCAACGTATTCCACGACTTTGGCCGCCCTAACGCCAACCTGGCACAGGCGCGCGCCATTCTTGCGGCTGAGATCATCCGCTCACTTGATGATCGTGACTTATCGACGCGCGAGGCCGAGAAACTAACGGGCGTGTCACATTCGGAGTTTTCACGCATCCGTAATGCTCGACTTGAACGCTTTACACTCGACCGGATGATTTCGATACTTGGCAAGCTCGACGAGGATGTTGAGGTCAATGTTACCTTTCGGCTCCGTCCACACAGTGTGCAAGACGGGCTAAATGCTCAATGAAGGTTCAGGCCTGGATCGAAATTCACAAAGATGAACTTTTTGCTGATTGGGAACCGGCTGCCGCGGGAGAGGAGCCGGTTCGTATTGCGCCGTTGCAATAGGGGGACAAAAATGGAAACATTACTGGACGTCATAAACGTTAAAGCAACTCCGGATTACATGCTCCACCTTGAGTTCGAGAATGGCGAACAACGAATTTTTGATATGGCTCCCTATATGGAAAAACGTCCATTTGTGAGGCTGAAAGGAACTTCGCTGTTTACCATGGCAAAGGTTGATTACGACACGGTGGTCTGGCCCGGCAACATTGATATCGCGCCCGAAACGCTCTACCACAAGTCCAAACCGTTCCAAGGGTGACATATAAAGGGAATTATTTTCTGTTGGCACGGAATATTGAAGATCCGAAATGGGTACGCTTAAAATTACACTCGATGATGAAACATTACTATTGGGGTAGTCTCCGGAATGATAAAGGCCATGCAATCCGCATGGCCTTTATCATTTCAGGAAATTCCTATTCTGTTAAAATCCGTCACTCCATGATTATAAGAAGATCCTCCTTCTCAACCTTGTCCCCTTCCTTGCATCTCACATCGGCGATCTTTGCGTCAACCTTCGCCTTGATATTGGTCTCCATCTTCATCGCCTCGGTAACCAGGAGTATGTCCCCCCCCTTTACCTCGTCGCCCTGTTTCACATTCAGCTTCATGACCTTCCCAGGCATGGGGGCGCCCACATGCTTCGGGTTCTCCTTGTCCGCTTTTTCCCGTGCCACCTCTTCGCTTACCACGGAATTGTCGCGGACCAGAATGCTCCGGGCCTGGCCGTTCAGTTCAAAATAGATGTGGCGTGTCGCGTCGGGGTGGACGCGGCCAATGGCGTTCAGTTTGATGATCAGGGTCTTACCCGGCTCGATGTCAACCGAGGTCTCCTGCCCCGGTTCCAACCCGTAAAAGAAGATGGGGGTGGGGATAACCGAGGTGTCGGAGTACATCTGCTGGTGTCGCGCAAACTCCGGATAGATATGGGGATAGAGGAGATACGACATGAGCCTCTTGTCATCCACCGCATGCTTTACCTTGGCTTCCACGTTCTTTCGCTCCTGCTCGAAATCGACCGGTTCGAGAAGTTCTCCGGGACGGCAGGTTATAGGTTTTTCTCCCTTTAGAATGATCTTCTGCAGCTCCTTCGGGAACCCCTGGTAAGGCTGGCCGATCATCCCCTTGAAAAACCCGACTACAGACTCGGGAAATGTCAGTTCATCCCCCTTGGTGAAGACATCGTCCACGTCCAGATTGTTCTTGACCAGGAACATGGCCATATCCCCGACTATCTTGGAGGAGGGGGTGACCTTGACGATGTCGCCGAAAAGTATATTTACCTTGTGGTACATCTCCTTGCAATCTTCCCAACGGTCGAGAAGCCCGAGCCCTTCGACCTGGGGCTTGTAGTTTGAGTACTGTCCGCCGGGGATCTCATGGTGGTATACCTCGGCGGTTCCGCTTTTAAGCCCCGATTCAAATGGGGCGTAATAGTCGCGAACCGTTTCCCAGTAGGCAGTGAGTTTCTGCAGTCCCGGCTCGTTCAACTGCGGGTCCCATTCGCTCCCCTTGAGGGCAGCCACCAGCCCGTTCAAGTTCGGCTGTGCGGTAAGGCCGGAGATGGACGAAAGGGCCGCGTCAACTATATCAACCCCTGCCTGACAGGCCATGAGGAGTGTAGCGGCGCCGTTGCCCGAAGTGTCGTGAGTGTGAAGGTGGATCGGAATCCCTATCTCGTCCTTGAGGGCCTTTACCAGCTTATAGCTGGCCATCGGTTTGAGAAGGCCGGCCATGTCCTTGATTGCGAGGATATGGGCGCCCATTGACTCCATTTCCCTGGCCAGGTTGACATAGTAAGACAGCGGATACTTGTCCCGTTTGGGATCGGTTATGTCACCCGTATAGCAGATGGCCGCCTCACAGATCTTCCCGTTTTTCCTGACAGCATCCATGGCCACCGTCATCCCCCTGGTCCAGTTGAGGGAGTCAAAGACACGGAATACGTCGATCCCCGACGAGGCCGCTTCCTGTACGAAGCGTTGCACCACATTGTCAGGATAGTTCGTATAGCCAACCGCGTTGGAACCCCTTAAAAGCATCTGGAAGAGGATATTGGGAATCGCCTTGGAGAGCTTGTGGAGCCTTTCCCACGGGCACTCCTTGAGAAAGCGCATGGAGACGTCGAAAGTGGCCCCCCCCCAAAGTTCGAGGGAAAAGAGATCGGATGCGAGATGTGATGTCGGTTCGGCGATCCTCAAGAGGTCATAGGTGCGCACCCTGGTGGCAAGCAGTGACTGGTGGGCGTCGCGCATGGTGGTATCGGTAATGAGCAGCCGTTTCTGATCGAGAATCCACTGGCAGATACCTTCCGCCCCTTCCGCCCTGAAAATATCACGGGTCCCGACAGGGCGGCGCTTCTTGTATAGCAACTCGGGTACCTTCGCCTCCATCAGTTCCGCGGATTTGATCGGCCTGGTGATCCCCGGAGATCCGTTTACTATCACATCGCCGATGAACGCGAGGACCTTGTTCGCCCGGTCCTTCTTCTCCCTCACATGCAAGAGTTTCGGATGTTTGTCGATAAATGAGGTGTCGCATTTGCCGGCAAGAAAGACCGGATGGCTCACGACATTTTCGAGAAAACCTATGTTCGTCTTCACACCGCGGACCCGGAACTCCATCAGACAGCGCTGCATGATATGTGCAGCCGCGGAGAGGGTCAGCCCCCAGCTGGTAACCTTGACGAGCAGCGAATCGTAATGGGGGGTGATCTGCGCCCCGGTGGTGGCATTACCCGCATCAAGGCGGACCCCGAAACCGGCGGACGAGCGGTAGGTGGAGATGGTGCCGAAGTCAGGGGCGAAGTTGTTCGCGGGGTCCTCGGTGGTCAACCGGCACTGGATCGCATATCCACCAATGTGAATGTCGTCCTGGCTTGGGATGTTTATCTCCGGGTCGGAAAGCTTCCTCCCTTCGGCTACGAGGATCTGGGCCTGGACAAGGTTCCGTCCGGTGATCATCTCGGTAACCGTATGCTCCACCTGGATGCGGGTAT
>JBGQDJ010000142.1:0-6907 GCA_041495805.1 Geobacteraceae bacterium | reverse complement strand
TGATCTGCTTTTCCGTATTTCCTGATCCCATGGGTATTACAGAGGCGCCTATGGTTTCGGCGCCATAATGAAGTCCGAAGGCGCCGGTAAACATCCCGTAACCGAAGGCGATTTGCACCACATCATCGTGAGTCACACCGACCGCGGTCATGAAACGCGCTACCAGGTTGGACCAGGTTTTCAGATCGTTTCTGGTATAACCCACCACCGTCGGTTTCCCGGTAGTGCCCGATGACGAATGAATACGCACCACTTCCCTGAGCGGCACTGCAAACATCCCGTAAGGATAATTCTCACGGAGATCTTCCTTGGTGGTAAAGGGGAGCTTTGTCAGATCCGTGAGCGACTGTAAATCCTCCGGAACAATTTCCAGCTCTTTGAATCGTTTACGGTAACAGGTCACATTCTTGTAAACACGGTTGAGGGTGGCCTGCAAGCGTTCCAGTTGCAGCTGCTCCAGTTCCTCCCTAGGCATGCATTCATGTATTTCATCCCAGATATCCATAAATACCCCCGACTATCGTTCCCAGATCTCTTTCTTTTCCTTGCCAAGATATGCCCGTTGAACATCCTTGTTTTCCAGTAACTCAGAGGCCATTCCTTCAAGTATAACTTTACCTGTTTCCAGTACATAGCCTCGATCCGCCATTTTCAGGGCGGCCTTGGCGTTTTGCTCGACCAGAAGCACGGTAGTCCTTTTTTCCCGGCGCAGGTTTTCTATTACAGCGAATATCTCTTGGATGATCAAGGGCGCCAGCCCCATTGATGGTTCATCAAGGAGCAGCAGGCGGGGCTTTGCCATAAGCGCACGGCCGATGGCGAGCATCTGCTGTTCTCCACCGGATAATGTGCCGGCCATCTGCTTGCGCCGTTCCAGCAGTACCGGGAAAAGGGCATAGATGCTATCCAGCTCTTTTTTTATAACGCCCCTCCCCTCTCTCCTTCGATAACGCAGATAAGCGCCAAGCTCCAGATTCTCCTCAACGGTAAGTGGTTTGAAGACTTGTCTCCCTTCAGGAACCTGGGAGATTCCCAAATCAACTATCCTATCCGGAGCAAGTTTTGAGATCGGCACGGCATCAAAGAGGATTTCTCCGTTACGTGGAGGAGTCATCGCTGAGATGGAATTGAGTATTGTTGTTTTACCGGCGCCGTTGGCTCCGATCAGAGTGACTATCTCTCCCTCACTCAAGTGCAGGGAAACATTTTTCAGGGCATGGACCTCCCCGTAATAGGTGTTAATATTCTTGACCTTAAGCATATCTATCCTTCACCCAGATATGCGGCGATTACAGCCTCATTTTCCTGGATTTCCCGCGGGGTTCCTTCTGCCAGCATTTTTCCCAGATTCAGAACCAGAATATGATCGCAGACATCCATCACCAGTTCCATGTCGTGTTCAACCAAGGCCACTGTTATCCCGGATTCCCTGACTCTTCTGATGAGAAGGGCAAGTTCCGCGGTTTCCCTGCTGTTAAGACCTGCCGCGGGCTCATCCATCAATATGATGCGAGGTTCGAGAGCCATGGCCCGGGCAATTTCCAGAAGCCGCCCTTTGCCAAAGGGGAGGTTTGCCGCCTGGATCCGGGCCATGTCGGCAATGCCCACGTATTCCAGCCAATGCATTGCCCTTTCCCGGATAGCGCGCTCTTCCCTGATATGGCCGGGAAGCTTTAACGCACAAGCCAGAATACCGCTGCGGCTCCGGGTGTGCAGCCCGACCATGACATTCTCCAGCACGGACATCTGGCCGAACAGCTCGATATTCTGGAAGGTGCGCACCATCCCCAGATGGGCCAGCCTTTCCGGTGTGAACCCCGAGATGTTCTTGCTTTCCAGATGAATGGTCCCGGATGTCTGAGCATATATGCCGGTCACTATATTGAATAAAGTTGTCTTTCCAGCGCCGTTCGGACCGATGACACCGGTAATATCTCCCTTTCGGACTGTGAGCGATACATTGTCCAGGGCGATAAGCCCACCGAAAACCTGGGTTATGCCGCTTACTTTAAGCACTCCCCTTCTCCCTTCCAGGAATTTTAGGGGAGATGGCTGCAAAAAGAGCCGATAAGCCCCTCACCAGACCACCCGGCATAAACATCGTCATCAGAATCAGTAACAGGCCGTAGATCATGATATCGTAATCCTGAAAGGCCCTTAACAACTCCGGCAGCAGAGTCAACAGCGCTGCTCCGAGAAAAGAACCGTAAATGCTTCCCAGGCCACCTATAATCACCATGGTTACAAGTTCAATGGAAAAATTGAACCCAAAAGATGCCGGCGAGATAAAAGTCATGGTATGGGCATAAAGGCTCCCTGCTATGGCTGAGATAAAGGCGGATAATGCGAATATCTGTACCTTGAGAAGTCTTGCATTGACTCCCATTACCCGGGCCGCGACCTCTGAGTCGTGGATGGCCCGTAATGCCCTGCCTATTCTGGAATTGGCAAGATTTATGGAAAGGAGCATGGTGGCGAGCGTAAAAGTCCATATCAGGTAATAATTTTTCAAATCGTTGTCAAAGATCAACTGACCGATTGAAAGGTTGGGTATCCCTGACAGCCCTGAGGGACCGCCGGTCAAATCAATGGCTTCATTGAAGGTGATATAGATAATGATTCCGAGGCAGAGGGTAGCCATGGCAAGATAGTGCCCTTTTAGTTTCAGGATTGGAAAACCTACGACGAATGCCATTATCCCCACGGCGACCGCTGCGATAATTATGGCAAGCCAGGGATTAACATTATAGGTGGTGGTTAGTATGCCGGAAATATATGCGCCAAGGCCGAAAAAAGCCGCATGGCCAAGGGAAATCTGCCCGGCGTAGCCGAGCAGGAGATTCAACCCGACGGCAAGAATGGTGTGGATGCCGACAAATACCAGCACATTCAAAAGATACCCTCCCTTGAAGATGAGGGGAGCGGAAAGAAGGAGTGCGGCAAATATCAAAAATTTTACAAGTTCTCGTTTCACAATAAAACCTTTAAGCTGATTTACCCCCTCCCCTTAGTTTAGGGGGAGGTCGGAAGGGGGTATTTACACCCGTTCAGTTTCCGACTTCTTGAACAATCCCTGGGGCCGGAAAAAGAGAATCAGAAGCAGAATAATAAAGGCTATGGCATCTTTGTAACCGGAGGATATCAACCCCGCGCCCAGCGATTCCAGAACCCCCAGGAGAAGCCCTCCGAGTACGGTTCCGAAGCCGCTGCTCATTCCTCCGATAATGGCCGCGCAGAAACCCTTGAGCCCGAGCATGATGCCGACATCATAGGAAGTCATTGTCAGAGGCGCGATAATAATCCCGGCCATGGAGCCCATGGCTGAACTGATGATGAAGGAAAACATGACCATTCTCCTCACATCTATTCCCACCAGATTGGCCGCCCTCCTGTTGCAGGCGCAGGCGCGCATGGCCTTACCGGCGATGCTGTAATTGAAAAATAGTCTGTTGCCGATGATGATCAACAATGTAATGGCGAATATCCATAGATGCTGCGGGAGGATTGTCGCTCCCGCAACATAGAGCGGATCATTACCGGAGAATGTCGGCATTGCATGGGTGTCCTTCCCCCATAGCAGCATGGCCAATCCCCGGATCAATATGCTACCGCCTATTGTGATTATCACCAGGTTTAAATTGGTTGCCTGTTTAATCGGGCGAATTGCCAGACGCTCAAAAATTACGCCAATCGATGTTGCAAGTATTATTGCGGCTAGAATGGCAACCGGGAGCGGAAAGTTCAAGACCGTCAGAAAATAGACGCTTGACATGCCGCCCAACATCACAAATTCCCCCTGCGCGAAATTTATGATGCTAGTGGTGTTATATATGATGGCAAATCCAAAACCGATCAAGGCATATATTGCACCGGTGGAAAGCCCGGAGAGGATGTATTGAATCAACTGATCGGAGAATTGCATTTGTTCTTCCAGAGTAATGACAAGCACAGCGCAGGCAACCTTGATCACCTGCGCTGTGCTTGTCAAAAAACTCAAATAGTTGGTATAATCTCTATTTAACCAGTACCCAGTCCTTCTGTTTGATTTCCACCAGGACAAAGGCATCCTTGCTCAATCCGCTGTGATCTTCAGGAGAATAGCTGAAGATGCCGCCGATACCGGCAAAGTGGTGGGTTTTTTCAAGTTGATCCCGTATCGCGGCGGGAGTATCCCCACCCCTTTCGATCGCCGCTTTCAGGAGCATCACCGCATCCCAAGCATGTCCTCCGAAATGGTCGCCTTCGGTCTTGTAATGGTCCTGATAATCCTTGACATAAGAGAGGAGCGATTTTTTCTGTTTGTCGGACTTCGGCAACAGGTCGGCAACAAGGACACGCCCGGATGGAAGAACGATCCCTTCGGCTGCATCACCGGCCAGATCGATGAATTTCTTGGATGACACGCCGTGGCTCATGTAGAGAGGCAGCTTAAGCCCCAATTGCCTGGCGTTCCTTGCAATGACGGCAGGTCCCGGATTCGTGCCCCAGCAAATCAGCACCTGCGCCTGGCTGCTGCGAATCTTTGTCAACTGTGAAGTCATATCGGTGTCCTTCGGACCGTAAGTGTCATCGGAGGCAATCTGGATACCGAAGTTGGCAGCCTGATTCTTCAACTGTTCCCGACCTGATGAGCCGAATGAATCGGAAACGGTCAGGATGGCCACTTTATTTATCTTCTGTTTTTTGAGGTGCTCATATATGCGGGCTACCGCCAGCGAATCGTTCTGCGCGGTCTTGAAAACCCATTTTTTGACCGGGTCGGTGATCTTGATCCCGGCTGCACATGAGATCATTGGGATCTGCGCTTTTTCCACGATCGGAATGACTGCCATGGTGTCGCCAGTTGTGCTGGGCCCGATAATGGCCACAACCTTATCGTCCTTGATCAGCCGGGTGGCTGCCTGAACCGCCTTGGTAGCGTCTCCCTGAGTATCGTAGACTATCAGTTCCAGCATGCTCCCCTTGATTCCCCCTGCCTTATTGATCTCTTCCACTACCATCTGAGCAGAATTTCGTTCAGGCTCTCCCAGGAATGAGGGGGGGCCGGTAACCGAGAACAAGGCACCTATCTTGATCGTCGGGGCGGCAATAACCGTTCCTGCGGTAAGAACAAGCGACAGGAATATGAATACAATGCTTGGAAATCGGGTTTTCATAAATCCTCCATGATGTTACCGGCAAATCCCCGGCAAAACATCCCGTTAAAAAATTGGTTGTAGATTTCGAGATTGTTTGAAATTTGTGATTTTGAATTAGTGGGCAATTGTCCAGTCCCCTTTAACTATCTTGACCATTTCGAATGCGGTTAGGTCGAGACCGTTATGATCTATTTCCGACATGGAAAAGAGTCCGGACACCCCAACCAGTTTGTGCTGCTTCTCGATACCGGCCCGTATCTGTTCCGTTGTCGCTTCGCCTTTTTTCAAGGCTTCGACAATCAAATTAAACGCATCATAGGCATACCCGCCAAAGGTTGACGCCTCCATTCCATAGGCCTTCCTGTAGGACTGATCATACTCTTTCAATAACTTAAATTGCGGATCATTCTTTTTCAATTTATCATAAACTGCAAGTTTTCCGGCCGGCAGCATAACCCCTTCCGCCGCTTCGGCGCCGGCAAGCTCGATATATTTTTTGGAGGCCACGCCATGACTCATGTAGAGGGGTATTTTGATCCCTAGTTGTTTTACATTCCTGGTGGCAACCGCCGGTCCCGGATTGGTCCCCCAGCATATGATGGCATCCGGTTTAATCCCCCTGATCTTGGTCAACTGGGCAGTCATATCGGTATCTTTCGGTGAATAGACCTCATCGGCCACAACCGTAAAGCCTTTTTTTGCTGCAAGCAGCTTCAGTTGCTCACGCCCCGAAGAGCCGAACGAGTCGGAAACCGTCAATAGGGCGATATTCATCTGTTTCAGTCTGGCCATGTAATTGAGAATTTTCTCAGCGGCAACATGATCGTTTGCGGGTGTCTTGAATACCCATTTTTTAACAGGGTCGGTTATCTTGACTCCGGCTGCGCAGGAAACAAGTGGAATCTGCTCCTTTTCCATGATGGGAATTATCGCCATCGTCTCCCCGGTCGTGCTGGGACCAATAACGGCAATCACCTTGTCATTCTTGATAAGCTTGTTTGCCAATTGTACGGCCTTAGTGGCGTCTCCCTGGGTATCGTAAACAACCAGTTCGACCTTGCTCCCCTTGACACCACCCTTGTCATTGAATTCCTTTACCAGAAGTTCCAGGGTATTCTTTTCAGGTTCCCCCAGAAAAGATGCCGGTCCGGTCACCGAAAACAGGGCGCCGATGCGTATGGGAGCGGCAGCCATAGCCGCACCTGTGCCGATCAATAACAAGATGATACATACAGAAATAGTTCCCAATCTCCCCATAACTTACCCCCTTTTAAAATGGTCTTGAGCACCGGATATCAATCAAACTGCAATTTCGTCTAATCACATGCCGTAGAGCTTTTCCCCCTCCAGGACTGTGAACCCGCTCGCAACGAGCATTTTTATCGCCTTTTCCGTCTCATCGAATCGGAAGATTATCACCGCGTTTTCTCCGCTCCGTTCGACAAAGGCGTACATGTATTCAACATTTATGGCTTCACTGTCCAGTTTCTTGAGGATCTGGTGCAGTCCGCCGGGTCTGTCGGGCACCTCGACCGCCACCACTTCTGTCTTGCTAACCGTGAAGTTGTTCTCTTTCAGTAAGGTTTTTGCCCTTTCCCGGTCATTGACGATAAGCCTTAGTATTCCGAAATCCGAGGTGTCGGCAAGCGATAAGGCCCGGATATTTATTCCGGCTTCCCCCAGGATGCGCGTTATCTCCGCAAGACGTCCCGATTTGTTCTCGATAAATACGGAAATCTGTTCCATCTTCATAGGTGCCTCCGTAGGGG
>JBGQDJ010000141.1:0-6948 GCA_041495805.1 Geobacteraceae bacterium | reverse complement strand
CGCTTCTCCAGGGTGTCATGGAGTTTTTCATCCACGGTCGCCCGCATCTGCTCGAGCTTTTTGTTGTTGTCTTCCTGGATGCTGGCGAGCTTTTTTTCTACGGTCTCGTTGATTTTATCGAGCTTCTGGATATTGTGGTCGGTGAGGGTTTTCAACTGGCCGGAAAATATGTCGAGCTGGTCCTTCTGTGCTCCGGCGTTTTCCGTCATGCGGCGCAGCACCGATTCATTGAAGGCGCGGAAAGAGTTGTTCAGTTCATGGCGGTCCTGTTTACTCTCTTCCCGGTTTTTGGCGATTTCATCGCGAAGCAGGCGTTCGGTCCGTTCCTGGTTCCTCTCTATGGCATCAAAACGCCCTTCCGCCGAGGCCATCGGGTTTGCGGAACTGCGCCGCACGAGCAGCGCAATCATCACGGCGACGATTACGAGAAGAATCAGCAGCAGAAAGAGAAACGGTTCAATCATTGCGGATCACTCTGCCATGTAAAGCGGATCGATTCAATCAGACGAACAACGGCCCTTCATCGTAACCGGCTTCAGTATCGTCCTGCTTTTTTCTTTCGGCCAAGAGGACCAGACCCACGCCTACCGCTGTACCCACCAGAAAGGAGAGCAGTGCGAACATGCCCGAGCCTCTGCTTTTTTCTACATGCGACATGATAGTTGACCTCCCGGTTGGAATTGAATTAATTAACAACAGCTTATTTTATACTATTCTCAGAAAAAACACAATATAAAGAAGAATAGCAGCTAGGATCGAGAAGTATAGGGGTTGCGCCGCGGAATTACACTCCCAGGGCGAAACAGCAGAGGGAAGCTCATTGAACAGCGACGACGATCCTAATAAAAATAGATATATACATCATATCCCCCAATGTCAACCGTTATTGCATCATGATTATGGCGCGGGGAGGCGAATTCAGGCTGCTCAGGAAGATCGAAAGGAGCCCTGGAATTCATTTGTCCCTTGATAACTACGCTGGATAGGGGTAACATGCGGAAATTATATGAACATAAAAAAGGAAAGAATTGACAAAATCCTGGTTGACCGGGGACTGACCCATTCCCGTGAGAGGGCGAGGGCGCTGATCATGGCCGGCCAGGTGGTGGTCGCCGACCATAAGGCGGAAAAACCCGGACAGATGGTGCCGGTTACTGCGGATGTCCGCATCAAGGGTGAATTGATGCCTTTTGTCGGCAGAGGCGGGCTGAAGCTGCAAAAGGCGTTGGATGAGTTCAAGATCGATGTTGCCGGTCTTGTTGCCCTCGATGTTGGGGCTTCCACCGGCGGTTTTACAGACTGTCTGCTCCAGCGCGGCGCTCAAAAAGTTTTTGCGGTGGATGTGGGATATGGGCAGCTGGCCTGGAAGCTCCGACAGGATGAACGGGTGGTGAGCCTGGAAAAAACCAATATCCGCCATCTGACAGCGGACAGGTTGCCGGAGGTCCCGGACATCGCGGTGATAGATGCATCTTTCATCTCCCTTGCCAAGGTCCTTCCGGCTACACTTGCTTTGCTCAAGGATGGAGGAGTGATAATTGCCCTGATCAAGCCGCAATTCGAGGTTGGCCCCGGCGAGGTAGGGAAGGGTGGCGTAGTGCGGGATGCGGAGAAGCAGAGGAACGTCGTCTCCGCAATAAGGACTGCTGCTGAAAATATGGGACTTCTGGTCAGGGGTGTAACGGAATCACCTCTGCTGGGAGCTAAAGGCAATCGTGAATTCCTGATCATCTTGGAAAAAGCCACGGGAAATACAGCTGTTAAGGCTGAAGGCTAAATGCTGAAGGCTGAAGGGAATTACTTCATACGTGAAATCATCAAGTTATTGCGAACAACCCGGGTTTGGGGAGGGATAAAATGGAAGATTGTCTCTTTTGCAGGATCATAGATGGGGAAATACCGGCAAAAAAAGTTTTTGAAGATGACCGGATAATAGTTATTGAAGACATTGCGCCGGTTGCGCCGACACATCTTCTGCTTATCCCCAGAAAACATTTCGTGAATACCCTCGATATGGATCAGGAGGACAACCCCCTCATCGGCCATCTCTTCCATGTGGCGGCCAGTATAGCGCGCGAAAGGAATATTGCCGACAAAGGATTCCGGATCGTCAACAATAATAACGCCGGCGCCGGCCAATCGGTTTTTCATATCCATTTTCATCTGCTCGGAGGTCGAAATTTTAACTGGCCTCCGGGATAAATTTCCGCTAAAATGCTTCAAACTATTTAAAACGAACGGAGGAAACTGCTGATGAAGACCGCCATAATATCCGCGATCCTGGTGCTGTTTGCTGTCCCTGCTCTGGCTGTCACATACGAATGGGAGGATAACCAGGGAACGATCAACTTTACGGAGGATCCTGGTAGCATACCCAAGCAATACCGGAAAAAGGCCAAGGTGTTGGGAGCGGAAGAAGAGGTTGCATCTCCGGAACCCGCTGCTGCGAAAGATGAGCCTAAGTCCGGGTCGGAAGCAAAGGGAAAAGGGGAGACATCGGAGCAGAAGGCTGGTGGCAACAAGGAGCAAAAGAAGACGTACGGTGGGAAATCCGCGGAAACCTGGAGGAAGGATTTTGCACAGATTAACGCAAATATAAAGGCAGAGGAAGACCAGCTGAGTGAGCAGAAAGAGAGGATGAAAGACACCAGCAAGATGTCGCGGGGTGAATTTCTCAGTATCCAGATGGGTGTCAATGCCTCAGAGAACAAGCTTCAGCGTCTCCGAGGAAAACTTGATACATTGACGGAAGAGGCGAAGAGGGCAGATGTGCCGGCTGAATTTCGCGGCCAGTAGCCGGAAAAGATTTGTTCCCTTTCCCAAAATATCGCTAATCATGGAATGAAAACAAAAAAGGCCCGCAGTGGGCCTTTTCTTTATTGAGTTTCAGTGGTGGTGGGACAGCGCGGTTATAGCGGCCTGTCGCCTTTAGGCCTCTCCGTGCTCGAATAAACCAGCCGTAGGTTCATACGCCGGATGAGTTGTTCAATATCACGAAGCTTTCTTTCGTACTCATTCAGGTAATACTCCCTTTTGGCGGCATCATGAAATGTGACCCCATCCCTGAGCATCTGGATTCGTGATTTTGCCACATCTTTCATCATAGTCAGCACTTCTTGCGTATCTGCCATGGTGAGACCTCTTGCCAGTGCCCTATATTGCCGGCACCTTATTCATGCTGCCGCTAATTTATCCTGTGCATCCCTCAACCTTTCGACCAGCTTGTATGGGACCATAATGCCCCCCCGCAATTTGCCGATTTCCTCATCATCATGGAAGCCGTGGTAGTCGGAGCCACCGGTAACAAGAAGACCCAGTTGCGAGGCGAGGTTGTTAAAATAAATTATATCTTCCTTGTAGCACATGTTGGAGAAGAGTTCAAGTCCATCCAGCCCAATTTCAGAAAGGTTCCGGATTATCTCTTTGAGGGAGACCATGTTTTTGCTGATGGACGGGGGATGGGCCAGCACGGCAACCCCTCCGATACGTTTAATTTCCGCGATTGCTTCAGCAATATGTATATGGAATTTAGGGACGTTGCACGGTTCCAGGTATTTTTCGAATGCATCCTCAATGCTGCGCGCATGGCCATTTTTTATAAGAACCCTGGCGATATGGGGCCGGCCTACCGATCCACCTGCAACAGCCAGCACCTCCTCATATGCGATGTTTTTCTTCTTCTCCCCGGAGAGTCTGGCGTTGATCCGCTCCAGAATAGCCCGGCCCCTATCATCCCTGCTTATACGGAACTCCTCAAGTCTTGCGGCAAACAACGGATCATGGTGATCGATCAGGTAACCGAGGAGATGGACATCGCGCAGGCCACGATAAGAAACGGACAACTCCACGGCCGGGATCACCTCAATGCCCATAAGCTCACCGACCTCCAAGGCTTCGTCGATGCCGGCGACCGAATCATGATCTGCAATGGCAATCGCCCGTAATCCTTTATCCGCGGCCATCCTGACCAGCTCGGAAGGGGCGCGGAGACCGTCGGAATAGTGGGAATGCAGGTGCAGATCAACATGTTTATTCATATAAATCCTTAGAAATGCATATATCTCTTGTTTAAATTATAAGCGATTGCCGAATTCTATACAACCGGAAACCTGTAAACTTATTGGTTTCAGTTGCCACGCTCAAATCCATACTGTAGAATATCGCCTGGGTTTAACCCGGCAGACGGCATAGGAGATTGCATGGCTAAAAGGAAAGGAATGGCGTTGGGGGTCTCGGCGCTTATTGTATATATCCTCGGTGGTATTGCCACCTTCACAGGCATGGGGCTGATAGCATTCATGAAGGGACATGACCTCTGGGGGTTGGGCGATGGCCGCGGCATCGGTTTCCTTTTCCTCTTCACAGGGCTCTGCATTTCGGTCTTCGGAGTCCTGCTGATGCGAATATTCAGAAATCGGAGTGGTGCATGAAGGATATGGATATCAACGAGGCGGTCTCCATCTTGAAGGAAGCGGTGAGGCAATGGCGCACCCCGGCGGTGACTATCGTTTCCCAGCGGGATGGGGACCCTTTCAAGGTGCTGATATCCTGCATCCTGTCGCTGCGCACCCAGGACAAAACCACCGGAGCGGCTTCGACGCGGCTCTTCTCACTGGCCGGCACACCGGAGCGGATGGCTATCCTTTCACGGGAAGAGATGGAAAAGGCGATCTACCCGGTAGGCTTTTACCGGAACAAGACGGCGCAGATCCTGGAAATATGCCGGGAATTGCTGGAAAAGCATAATGGAGAGGTGCCTGATGAGATCGATGAACTCCTGAAATTCAAGGGGGTGGGGCGAAAGACCGCAAATCTTGTGGTTACCCTCGGTTTCGGCAAACCGGGGATATGCGTGGACACCCATGTGCACAGGATCTGCAACCGCTGGGGATATGTCTCGACAAAGAGCCCGGATGAAACGGAATTCGCATTGAGGGGCAAACTTCCCCGGGAATACTGGCTGATCATCAACGACCTGCTCGTCACCTTCGGCCAGAACCTCTGTCACCCCGTCTCACCGCGCTGCTCAAACTGCCCGATCTTTCATCTGTGCGACCGGGTTGGTGTTGTGAAGTCGCGCTGAATTTGGAGAGAATCTGAAAAAAAGTTAGTTTAGACGGTTGCCGGCCACGCCGGGAGAAGATAATGCACCGGTGTTGCCGGCAACTGAAGCAGGGTAGTTATCCTCTTGCCAGGTTGAAATAATGTCTTTTATCCAGGACCGGGAACATATAGATGCCGCTTTCAGGAAGATCCGTTGCCTGCGCAGATGGCTCGCCGCAGTTTTGTTTACATATCTGCCGATGGTATGTCTCTTATATGCATTCCGCATACCCGTGTGGATTTTTATGACTTCCTGTGCCCTTTGGTTTTTCGCGGGAATCATAATCGCGTTACGGATTGGTTATTCCATCTGTCCGGTTTGCCGTCAATACTTCCATGTTCGGGGAATGGAAGGAAATATATTCTCTAAAGAGTGCGTCAATTGTGGGACCAGGTTAAACCCGAATGTATGATCGCTACTTCTTCCCCGCCGCGTTAACCAGCTTTATAATCTCTTCGGTCAGGTCCTTGACCTCATATTTGCTGTCGTTGTAAACAAGCCCCTCTTTATTCAGGATTACCGCGTAGCCATGATCGCGCCCGTAATCCTTGACCAGCTTGTCCAGGTCATCCTTGATCTGTTTGCTCAGTTCCGCCTGCTTCTGGGTGAATTCCTGCTGGGCTGTCTTTCCGAACTGCTGATACTCCCCGAACTTCTTCTGGAATTGCTTTTCCTTGGCCTCCCGTTTCGCGGCGGCGAGATTCTTCCCCTGCAGGGCATCCTTCAGTTTCTCCAGTTCCTTTTCCTTGGTTTTCATTGTTGCCTGGAATTTGTCGTACATCTCTTTGAGGGAGGCCATGGCCTTGATGCCGGACTCGGACTTCTCAGCCACCCTGGGGAGGTCCACTGAACCGATTTTTACCTCAACGGAGCTGATTTTTGCCTCATCCGCCGCAATTGCGAATTGCGATATCGAGAGGATGCAGATACAGAGAAAAAGTGAGATGCGTTTCATGCGGTTCATGTTATTACTCCTTTAATGGTAGTTATTCCGGATGCAAATTAATAAAATAACAAACGGCGCACTTTGTCAACCTAATCTTGGCTCTTGTCCAACCCGATCTTGACTTTTGCCTGTATTTCCGGATACTATGCCCTGCTATGAAAATAAAGACCAGACAGATAAGGATAGGAAACGTGGATATCGGTGGCGGCGCTCCCTGTTCGGTACAGTCGATGTGCAACACCGACACCCGCGATGTGACCGCTACCCTTGGCCAGATTGAAAAGCTTGCTTCCGCCGGTTGCGAGATTGTGCGCTGCGCTGTCCCCGATATGGATGCTGCCGAGGCGCTCGGACGAATCAAGGCTGCAAGCCCACTTCCTGTCATTGCCGATATCCATTTCGATTACAAACTGGCCCTGAAGGTCCTGGAGGGGGGAATAGACGGGCTGCGTCTCAACCCCGGCAATATCGGAGACAGGTGGAAGACCGCCGAGGTAGTGGCTGCCGCCAAAGAGCGGCTGGTGCCGATCCGCATCGGTGTCAATGCAGGCTCCCTGGAAAAGGCGCTACTTGCGAAATACGGCCATCCGACTGCCGAGGCGATGGTGGAGTCGGCCCTCAACCATGTTCAGATTCTGGAAGAACTGGGATATGACCAGATCAAGATTTCACTCAAGGCCTCTGACGTGATGAAGACCGTTGAGGCCTACCGGCTTCTTGCCGTGAAGGTAGATTATCCCCTCCATATCGGCATCACCGAAGCGGGAACGACCTTTTCCGGAACCATCAAGTCGGCTGTCGGGCTGGGTATTCTCCTTGCCGACGGGATTGGCGACACCATGAGGGTTTCCCTCACCGGCGACCCGGTGGATGAGGTGCGTGTCGCTTTCGAGATACT
>JBGQDJ010000140.1:0-6974 GCA_041495805.1 Geobacteraceae bacterium | reverse complement strand
GACGAGGTGAGGAAACTTGACGACAGCGAAGCCGGCGCAGTCATGGCCCCGAGCCAGGGCGCCCACCTGGTGCTTGACAGGTCATTCCTCCCCGGCGACAATGCCATCATGATTCCCCAGACATCGGACGGCAGGGTCCTTTTCGCGGTCCCCTGGCACGGCCGTATCGTCCTCGGCACGACCGACACGCCGGTAAGTGCCGTCTCCCTTGAGCCCCGCCCGCTATCGGAGGAAATTGATTTCATCCTGACCCATGCAGCCCGTTATCTGGTCAGGCCTCCCGGCCGCGCCGACGTACTGAGCGCCTTTGCCGGCCTCCGCCCGCTTGTCCGGTCGGACGACGGGGCAGATACCGCTTCACTCTCCCGCGAGCATGCAATTCTCATAAGCGGATCCGGACTGGTCACAATTACCGGCGGCAAATGGACCATCTACCGTAAAATGGGAGAGGACACGGTAAATCAGGCCGCCGCTGTAGCCGGCCTCGAAGAGCGCCCTTCCTCGACCGCCACTCTGCGGCTCCACGGATGGCAGGAAAACGGCCATGAGAATTCCTCGTGGGATGTATACGGCGCCGATGCCCCGAGGGTCAGGGAACTGGCCTCGGAAAAACCGGGTTGGGAAGAACTGCTTCATCCGAAGCTCCCTTATTATGCCTGCGAGGTAATCTGGGCCGTGCGCATGGAATGGGCGCGCACCATCGAAGATGTGCTGGCGCGGCGCACCAGGGCGCTCCTTCTCGATGCGCGGGTCAGCATGGAGATTGCACCTCGTGTGGCGGAGTTGATGGCGGGAGAACTGGGGCGGGACCAGGCATGGCAGCAGGCGCAGGTCACTCAATATCGTGAACTGGCAGAGGGGTATCTTCCGGGGTAAAAGGAAATCGAACAAATAAAGAGACTATTGCAACGGCAACCCGCCATGGGCAAGTAACTCATTGAGCCCCCTGCCCAGCTCCTCCAGGTTGTATGGCTTGGCCGCGACGCCGCTGAACCCGTACTCCCGGTAATGGGCAAGGATCGGGTCATTGCTGTAACCGCTGGAAACGATACCGATGACCTTGCTGTCGATCTCCCTGAGCTTCTTCATCGTCTCCTTCCCCCCCATGCCGCCTGGCACTGTCAGATCCAAGATGACCGCGACATAAGGATCATCGCTTTCCCGTGCGTTCCGATACTCCTCCAGTGCATCCGCTCCATCGCAACAGGCAACTACCCTGTATCCCAGATGCCCCAGGATTTCAACCGCAACTTCCCTGATTATCTCCTCGTCATCCATGACCAGTATTCTACCGGAGCCTTCAATGGATCTCTCCTCTGAGACTCCGGTCAAGCGCAGACCATTTTCGGATGCGGGGATATATATATGGAACGTTGTGCCGGTTCCATCCTTCGATTCCACGCTGATATAACCTTCGTGACTCTTGATTATCGAATATACAGTGGCCAGGCCGAGGCCGCTCCCTCTCTGCTTGGTTGTAAAATAGGGATCGAAAATCTTCTGCAGATGCTCCTCCGGGATCCCCACGCCATGGTCTTCAATGGAGATTTTGACATATTTGCCTTCTTTCAGCGTCAAAAGATCCCTTTGACCGTCAGGCAGGTTTTCAATATGGACCTTTATAATCCCCCCATCCGGCATGGCCTGATCGGAATTGATGATGAGATTGTTGATGACCTGACTCATCTGCCCTTCATCCGCTTCAACCGGCCAGACATTCTCCGGGACAATAAACTCGCATCTGACATTCGACCCGCGCAGTACAAAAGAGGCCGAATCCAAAACTATCTGCTCAATGGATGCCGTCTTCATTACGGGCGCGCCACCCTTGGAAAATGTCAAAAGCTGCTGAGTAAGGTCCCGGGCGCGACAGACGGCCTTTTCAGCCTCATCCAGCCTCCTGAAGGTCTTGTCCTGGGGATTCATCATGACCTTTGCCAGAGAGATGTTTCCCATGATGCCGGTCAACAGGTTATTGAAGTCATGGGCTATCCCCCCGGCAAGAACTCCCAGGGATTCAAGCTTGTGGGCCTTTCTCAGTTCTTCCTCCAGCCGCTTGCGATCCGATATGTTCCGTATATACTCAGCTACCATGACAACATCGCCCGAGTCGTTAAAGATCGGGAATGCCCGCACCTCCACCATGCCGATGCGCGGATGATGTTTTTCCTTTGCCACCGTCTGGCCGGTTCGGAAGACTTGCTGCGTGTGGCAGTCGTCGCAGGGGATGCCCGTTCCGGGGTAAAAAGCGTCGTAGCAATAGGGGGTACAGCCTCTGACCTCTTGCGGCACATATTCATACCCCCCTTGCCAGTTGCATTTGAGAATGTGGAGATCCTTGTCGAGGACCGCCAGCATGTCGGGAATGGCCTCAAAAACCTTGCGCAATATCGTTTCCGACTTCCAGAGCGCCTCTTCCGCCTTTTTGCGCTCAGCGATATCTATCTTCAGCTCCTCGTTTGCCCTGGCAAGTTCGGCGGTCCGCTCAAGGACCCGTGATTCCAGTTCGGCATGGGCCTTGTGCAACTTCTCCGCCGCCATCCTGCGCTCCTCCTCAACACCGACGGCAACAGCGAGGATCCCCATGAACCTCTCGTCTTCCTCATCGGGGTCAAAGTCCTTCTGGAATACGACGCAGAGGGAACCGACATAAGCATCGTTGCATTTTACCGGCATGCCGATATATGTCTGAAGATTATAGAGCAGCACATTCGGATCGGTCTTGGCATAGGGGGTTTCCGCAAGGTTACGCTCACAAAACATCCTGTCGCCGCCGCGTTTAATGACATCATGGCAGAGGTGACCTTCAGCTTCGTCCGTCATCTTGAATTCGGGGGGCGCATTCCAGTGGGCCAGGGTGTGCAGCATCCCTGCCTCCAGCTTGTTGTATAACGCACAGGCCGAGCCCATCATTTCGCCACAAAGGGTCGTGAGGCGCCTTATATTCTCCCCGTGATCGGCGACAAAACCGAGAAAGCATTCATTCAGTTTAGCCAGCCTTTCTTCGGAATGCTTCCGTTTGTCGATATCCCGCATTGTCAACAGACGCCGGTTCTGACCGTCTATAAAAGCGTTCTGGATGTTCACCTCAACCCAGAAATGATTTCCCTCCCTGCTCTTAACCATTGATTCAAAGCTGCGCCCCCCTCTTGAGGTCGACCTGTCCATCCATGCGCTGACATCACGGTTTGGAATATTCGCGATCAACTCTTCTATAGATCGTTGGCGCGCCTCCTCATGGGTGTAGCCGAACATTCTGCACATCTTGTCGTTGACGCCAAGGATAACGCCGCTTTCCGGATTCTGGATGATAATCGCATCGTTTATGGAATCAAATATCACATGGAAACATGTCTCGCTTTCACGCAACGTCTCTTCGGCTTTTTGCCGCGTCAAGATAGTGCTTAGGCAAATATGGATAACCATGAACACGAAAACCGCGCCGCCGAGGAAGACCCCGCCTGTCACCAGTTCAACCGGAAAGGCCAGATTGTAAATCATGACGATTGCGAATAAAAGATAGCCGAAGAGGAAGAAACCCATCAGGCAGATTATGACAAGCCACTTCCCGCGAAGCCGGCCCTCGAGGTTGCCCCAGATCTTTCCGGCTGGGGGGAGAGAAAGGGAAAGGAACATTGCCCCGACCAGCACCATAAGGATGGACAGGGTTTGGATAGAAATAGCATTTGTTATCATCGCCGCACCATAAGAGACAAAAATATTTCCATCTATTTTATTAACGTGAAGAAAACAGCATGTTACTCCAATATAGACAAAATCGAAGCTTGATTATACATTGATTGGCAGACAGTATCATATCGGCACAATGCGGCCCATAGTTGAATTCAGATAAGTCTGAAACCTCTTCGCCGCTGTTTGACCTGTTTGGTTGTCTCATCCCTGACCAATAGCACGCAGGTCACACGGAGAACTGAAACATCAGTAATGGAGTTGGTCCCAAAAGTTATAAAAAGGGGGACAGTTTGCACTGTCCCCCCATAAAACCGAAGAAATGGTTAAACGCTGGTAAAGCGTCGAACCTCGATGAACAGGGCAGTAACCCGATCACTTTTTGCCTTCGAAAAGGGTCACATTTCCGTCGTCAAGGTCATACTTTGCTGCAACTATCTTGACCTTTCCCTCTTTCACCAGCTCGGCGATCACCTTCGACTGCTTTACCAGGTTTGCAGCCACCATCTTGGCGTTCGTGTCAACCACGCACTCGACGAGCATTGCCTTATCCTTCTGATCACAATTTTTATGACCTTTGCACTCCGCCTTTACCTTTTTCAGTGCCGGAGCTATGGATTTAACGATGGCTCCGATATTCCCCTCGCCTTTCCCGTTTGCCTCCACCGTGGCCTTCACCGCGCCGCAGCGCTCATGGCCAAGGACCATAATGAGTGGAGAGCCGAGATGCTCGGTGGCGTACTCAATGCTGCCTAGAACAAGCGGATCAGGGACATTCCCCGCCACCCTAACGACAAATATCTCGCCAAGTGTCTGGTCGAAGATCAATTCGGGCGGTACACGGGAATCTGAGCAGGAGAGTATGATGGCATACGGCTTTTGGCTCTGGGCAAGTTTTGCCCTGGCGGCGGCGTTGGTTTCGCCACAGGTATTCATCTTGCTCTCAACATAACGCTTGTTTCCGTCCTGAAGTTTCTGAAGCGCCTCGTCGGCGGTTACTCCGACGCCTGAAGATGCCATTGCAAACGCCCCCCAAGCCGAGAGCAGACCTGCCAGAAGCGTCCCCTTGAATACCCATCCCTTCATGAATGCTACCTCCTTTGAATTTAAATTGATTTCATTTAATTATCATTTTATGGATCGGGAATCAATCGAATAAAACCTCTCCCGTCTGAACAGCACCAGTTACCGGGTCCCACTATGTCCGCGTATCTGATCCAGCCCTCCCACCATCTTCGCTTCTCCACTCTTCATGCTCGACCGGTTGTGGTTAAGCCGTCTTTCAGGGTGCACTCCATCTCCCATGCGGGAAAACCCTCCCCCTCGATCCCCCAGAACGATTCGATGCGCCCCTCGTAAAAGGAAAGCATTCCGCACTCCTTTTCCAGGGTCATCAGATATCCCGCTGATATGAGTTTCCGATCGCACAGATATCCATAAAAGGCCCTGATTCCTTGCAAGTGCTTACTGAGCTGCAGTATATCAGGGTCCAGGGTGTTGACGATATACCAGTTGCCTGCAAACTGTCTGACTACTCCAGGCTTTTCATCGAAGAGGTTGTACCCCTTGATGTCCACAAGGAAATCCCGGACAAAGTAATCGGCGCCGTTTGCCAGCAAAGTCGCCTCTTCCGGGGTAAGGCCCTGTGTCAGCAGGCGCTCGTAAAAGTGCATCAACAGGCCTTTGCAGAGATTGTCCACGCGCATAAAGTCTTCCTGAGTTACAAGAGAAAACTCGTCCTTATTTACCTGCAACTCTTCAACTACTTCAGAATTAATTGATGAATCATTCGACATAATATTGGTCTCCGGTTACTGGTCTTTTCACCTTGTAAGTCGCGGGTCAAGAGCGTCCCTTATCCCCTCTCCCAGCAGGTAGTATGCAAGGACGGTCACCGTGATCGCCAAGCCAGGATAGAGGGTGAGCCACCAGGCAAACTCGATATACTCTTTGCCGGAGGTGAGGATATTCCCCCAGCTCGGTGTGGGGGGCGGCACCCCAATACCGAGAAAAGAGAGGGCCGATTCCGTGAGGATCGCCCCCGCCACTCCGAGAGTGGCGGAGACAAGCACCGGCGATAAGGCGTTGGGAAGGATATGCCGGAAAATAATGCGGCTGTCCCTTGCGCCGAGTGCCCGCACCGCCATGACATATTCCCGCTCGCGGATAGATAGGACCTCCGCCCGCACCAGTCTCGCCACCCCCATCCAGCCGGTCAGACCGATGATTATCATGATATACCAGATGGACTGCCCGAGAAAGGCGATCACCGCCAGAATCAGGAAAAATGTCGGGAAGCATAGCATGATATCCACGAAGCGCATGAGGATGTTATCGACCCAGCCGGAATAGTAGCCTGCAACCAGCCCGACTATGGTCCCGATAATCACGGCGATACCGGCCGCAACGAACCCCACCTCCAGAGATATGCTGGCGCCGTAGATCATTCGTGTCATGACATCCCTGCCCAGGTCATCGGTCCCGAACCAGTGGGCGGATGATGGAGGCATCAGGACATGGAACAGATCCAGGTCATTCGGACCGTAAGGGGTAATATAGGGAGCAAAAAAAGTGAGCAGGAAGAGAAAGATCACCACCACACCGCCGGCAATGGCAAACCGGTTGGTCCTGAACCTTGTCCAGAATACCTGGTAGAAGAAGCTCTCTTTCACGTTCATCAAAGTTTCCCCTGCCTTATTCGCGGGTCCGCCACTGCATACCCCACATCCGCCAGCAGGTTCCCGATGAGGGTAAGCCCCGCGCCTATCACGAGAATCCCCATGACCAGCGGATAATCCCGTGCCATAACCCCTCCGTAGAAGAGCTGCCCCATCCCCGGAATGGCGAAGATGGTCTCGAAAATCACGCTCCCCCCTATAAGACCCGGCACGGACAATCCGAGGAGGGTGATGACAGGCAGCAGGGCATTTCTCAGGGCATGGCGGAAAATAACCGCCCTTTCCGGAAGCCCCTTGGCCCGTGCAGTCGTTATATAATCCTGACGGATAACCTCAAGCATGGTGGAGCGCATGTAGCGGGATAGCCCGGCGAGGCTGCCGAAGGCTGCCACCGAAACCGGCAGGAGCAGGTGCTTGAGCAGATCCCAGGACCACCTGAGAACGCCGAAGTTCTCGCTCCCCATGGAGTGAAGGCCGGAGATGGGGAGCCAGCCGAGCTTCACACCGAAAAGATACATGAGAAGGAGCGCCAGCCAGAAGGTCGGCACGGCAAAACCGATAAAGACAAATACGGTCATCCCCTTGTCGAAGAGGGTGTCCCTGCGT
>JBGQDJ010000139.1:0-7005 GCA_041495805.1 Geobacteraceae bacterium | reverse complement strand
TAAGGCTATTGGAGAGGATAAAGAAACTCTCACCTGAGACTGCCGTATTGCTCATAACCGCATTTTCCACGGCGGAGCAGGCGGTCGAGGCGATGAAACTGGGGGCGTATGATTATATAGCCAAGCCGTTCAAGGTCGAGGAGATCAAGGTCCTGGTCAGGAACGCCTTGGAGAAGAGGACCCTGCAGAAGGAAAACATCCGCCTGAAACAGGTGATACAGGAACGTTACAGCTTCAGCGGGCTTATCGGCAAGAGCAAGAAGATGCGCGAGATATACACACTTATAGAGAAAGTGGCGGCCAGCAACGCCAATATACTGGTCCTCGGCGAGAGCGGGACCGGCAAGGAACTGGTGGCCAAGGCCATACATTACAACAGCCTGCGCAAAGACAGGCCTTTTGTCCCTGTTAACTGCGGCGCCATTCCGGAAAACCTGATGGAGAGCGAGCTGTTTGGCCACAAGAAAGGTTCCTTCACAGGCGCCATCGCCGACCGTCCGGGACTTTTCGAGCAGGCCGAAGGGGGAACCCTGTTTCTTGACGAGATCGGGGAAGTCCCCCTGCAATTGCAGACAAAGCTGTTGCGTGTGCTTCAGGAGCGAGAATTCAGAAAGGTGGGTGGGACCGAGGACAAGCGGGCTGATGTGCGGATCGTTGCGGCCTCCAACAGGGAGCTGGAGGAGCAGGTGAACGAGGGGACGTTCCGGGAAGACCTCTTTTACAGGATCAATGTGGTACAAATCAGGCTGCCCACCCTCCGGGAGAGACCCGAGGACATTCCGCTTCTGGTTAAGCATTTTCACAGGAAGATCTCTCAAGCCCCCCAAGGCGTTGAGCCCATCACCGGCGAGGCGCTCAAGATCCTCATGTCCTATCCCTTTCCGGGAAATGTCCGCGAACTGGAAAACCTGGTGGAAAGGTGCCTAGTCCTCGGGGGGAGTACCATTACCGTCGATTCCCTCCCTTCCCGGCTCCTGGAGTACCAGCAACCTCCTTCGGCTGGAGATGTATATGTGATACCTGATGAAGGAATGAACCTGGAAGCCCATCTGGACGGAATTGAAAGGCGGTTTCTCCTGCAGGCCCTGGAAAAGAGCGGGGGGGTCAAGAAAAAGGCGGCGGAATTACTCGGGCTCACCTTCCGCTCATTTCGTTACCGTCTGGCCAAGTTTGGCATGGATGAGGATTGACGTGACTCGGTTCTATATTGAACAATGGGTCGAACAGGGAGAACCCGGTGGCAATTTTGTGACGAAAAATGTCAATGAGATGACCTTTTCCGTCGTTTCTGTATTGTTACCGTTATTAGCGGAGGCTGTAGTCGCTTGAGAAAATAGGGAGTTACCAAGCCCGTCTCTTTGTTGAAATCTTGGCGTGCAACTTGCTAGTAATAAATATCAGATTTTGATTAATCTTGAATTGTGATGGCTTATATGTTAATCAACCCCATCCATCAACTAACCAACGAAAGGAGAAACAAAGATGTTAAACAAGCTCAGAAGCAGAAAAGGCTTCACCCTCATCGAGCTCTTGATCGTTGTTGCGATCATCGGCATCCTGGCGGCCATCGCCATCCCGCAGTTCTCGGCATACCGGGCCAAGGCGTATAACTCGGCAGCCCAATCCGACCTGAAAAACATGAAAACCGGTATGGAAGCGTTCATGGCCGACAACCAGCAGTATCCTGATGGACTTAAATACCAATAATCTAAAAATTGAAAGGAGATATATCATGAAGAAAATTCTTATCCTTACCGCCATTGCCCTGTCTTTAACTTCCGCTGCTTATGCTGGCACCCTTACGATGGTCTTGCCTGGAACAACGGGACTGACTGTCTATGGCGATAAGACAGCTACAGCAACTAATGCTTCCCCGCTTATCGGGAAGAATTCCAGTGGTGTAGGCATTGGCATGGAGAGCAGTGCCAACGGCTATTCCCTGTTTACTCAGCATAAAAGCGGCACCAAGGCCTTTGGTTCCGCTTATGACAGTACGTCTATTTACGTCAGGGATGTAACCACCGTCGGAGCAGTGGATACCATCACCCTAACGACCGGCAGTGATTCATTTGCGTCACCCTGGACTACCCTGTAGTTGTCGTTTAAATTAGTAAAATGCGGGATGTTGCGGCATCCCGCTTTTTTTTGGCCATGTCATGAATAAGCAGATAACAACCCGCGCCAGTGTCCTGTTTCTTACATTTCTTGTCCTGGGGATTTATTATCCGGCAATCTTCGCGCCGTTGAATTCCATCGACGACCAGGGGATGGTTCAGAATCTCTTCAACACGGACACCTTTAATCTTCACGACATCTTTTTCCCCGGGGGAATAGGAAACTACTACCGCCCGCTTCTGGCGTTATCTTTCGTCCTGGACAAGTACGCATGGGGTCTCGAAAATAGCTTCATGCATCTGGACAATGTTGTCCTGCATCTCTGCAACACCCTCCTGGTGTTCGCCATCGCTCGCGGGGTAGGTCGCCTGCTGAAGATAAGCTCTCGGCTGCCGGTTTTTCTGGCGCCGTTTTTTTTCGCCATTCATCCGCTCAACACCGAGCCGGTCAACTGGATATCGGGGAGGACGGACCTGCTGGCCGGGTTCTTCGTTCTCCTTTCCGGATTATTACTGATCAGGGAGTCAAGGAGCAGCTTCGCATCTCTTTTGGCCGCACTCACTCTGTTGCTTGCCTGTCTGTCAAAGGAGACGGCCGTTTTCTTCATACCCGCGGCCCTCATTCTACCTTTCTTCATACCCGGAGAAGAGGGGGAGAGTGCGCCGCTGCGCCTGACGGCAGTAAAAAACATCCCTCATTTTCTTATTTTCACAGGCGCCGGTGTCTGTTATTTCGCCTTCCGGGCATTGGCATTCAGCAAAGGGGACACCGGGATAAGCCAGGTTGTCACCCACGTTGCCGGCAGCCAGGGCGCCGGGATTTTGCTCAGCCTCAGGCTCGTTCTGAAGTCTGCCGGTTTCTATGTGAAGAAACTGTTCGTCCCGTTCCCGCTGAATTTCGGCATTATCCATGTGTCCGACCTCTATATTATCGTCGGCGTGCTGCTGATTGTAACCACAATCTATTTGATCAGACGCCGCACACTCCCCGGATTCTTCTTTATCTCGGCCGTATTCCTGGGCGCCTCAGCGCTGCTGATTCCCCTGCTCAAGATGACATGGACCCCGTTGGCGGAACGGTACATGTACATACCCTCGGCCTTTTTTCTTATTGGGGTTACGTTTGCCGTGTATCAATGGGAGCGGAGGCTTCGTTGGCAAAAGGCCATGGCCCTGGTTATAGCCTCTGTTTCAGCGGTCGCCATGATCGGGACGGCGCAACGGAATATTCTCTGGCAGAATAACCTGGCGCTGTATGAAGACTGCCTACGTAAATCTCCGGATTTCGCGCCGGCGCAAAACGAGATCGCCAATGCACTCTATGCCAGAGGCAATAACCGTGAGGCGATTAAGATTATCAAGTCGATGGAGTTGCCGGAAGATCTCAATAACCGCCAGTATGGACTGATCAGCAAGTCCGCCGCCCTGGTGAACGAAGGGGACTTCGCCGGATCCCGCAAATTATTGAAACAGGCGCTTGCCGCGCCGGGTAAGCATGAGCTTTTGATCCTTGAACGTTTATCGCGCCTCAATGACCAAGAGGTGATGAGGGAGAAAGACAACCGCGAAAAATTCCAATCGGACAATGTGCAATTACTGTCAAGAATTTATATACTCACCGGAGACACCTTCTATCTCTATCGTCTTGGTCAGGTGTACATGTCCCAGGGCGACCGTGCGCATGCGCGCGACGCCTTCAGCAGGGTTGCGGCCCAAGCCCCGGAAAATGCATTTTACCGCCAGGCTGCCCGCAAACTGTCGCAAACAATGTGAGACTGAAAGATAGAACGAAAGGGGCATTGACTATCTTTAATATTGTCCAGGTCACTCTCAAGGGGATATTCAGGGACCGCGTGTTTCACGGCATAATCATGGTGGCTCTCGTAATCCCGCTGGTTCCGGTAATCAGCCAGCTGTCGATGCGGCAGGTAACGGAACTCTCCATTACCCTGGCGCTCTCCCTGATCTCCTTCATCATGCTGCTTCTTGCCGTATTTCTCGGCGGCACGTCAATCTGGAAGGATATGGAGCGGCGCTACACTTTCAGCGTCTTGTCTCTGCCGCTCAACAGAACCTCCTATCTGCTCGGCAGGTTTGCCGGCATTGCCCTCTTTATGCTCCTGACCGCACTGCTGTTAGGGTGCGTCGCCCTGGCAACGGTCTGGTTCGTCTCGGGCGGTTATCCCCCGGATCGCCCGGTAGCCTGGATGAATATCGCCTTTGCGGTTTTCTTCGACGCCCTGAAATACATTCTCCTCGTTGCCATCGCCGTGCTCTTTTCAACGATAAGCACCTCTTTTTTTCTCCCCATTTTCGGCACTATCTCCATATTTCTTGTGGGGAACGCCACCCAGCAGGTCTACGAGTATGTCAATTCCCCCGCTGGGCAAACGCTCCCGCTCTTTGCGAGGAAGTGCGCAACCGGCTTGTATTATATCCTCCCGAATTTCAGCGCCTTTGATCTGAAGGTTAACGCCGTTTATGGTTTACCCCTCACCTTCGACGGGATCGCCCTGACCCTTGGTTACGTTTTCGTCTATACATTGATAGTACTCTCAATTGCCGCAACACTCTTTGCGAGAAGGGAAATGAAGTAGGTGCGGGGCTTCAGCAACAGAACGGCGATTGGACTGAAACGGTATAGTTTTGTCATAATTCCTCTCATAATTTGTTATGTCTCTCTCATAATTCCCTTTGCCGCATATATGCGGCATAAACCGCTCGTCGAAAAGCTCGGCTACTTTCCGCGGGTCGAAGTGATGCAGCTTGTTTCAGCGGACCAGAAGCAGCTGGTCGGGGCGGCGCTCGTCATGAAGGTGCTGATGTATTACGGCGGGCTCGTGGAGAATAACCAGGCGAAACTTGCGGTCCCGCCCGATTACCCCGCCATGTCGCGCATTATCCATGCCGCTGTCAAGCTTGATCCGTATAATATGGATGCGTATTACTTTGCCCAGTCAATCCTCGTCTGGGATGTGAGGCAATTGAAGATTGCCAACGACCTGCTTGAGTATGGCATGAAATATCGCACATGGGACTGGTACCTACCCTTTTTTGCCGGGTTCAATTACGCCTACTTTCTGAAGGATTATCAGCATGCGGCAAAGTATTACATGCAGGCCGGAAAGCTTACCGGTCAACCGTTGTTTGTAACTCTCGCCGGCCGCTACCTGCACGAAGCGGGAGAGACCGGTTTGGCCATTTCCTACCTATCCACCATGGCAAAGGGCGCAAGAAATGCGGCCATTAAAGAAACCTACACCGTCCGTTTGCACGCGCTGCAAGCGGTGCGCAGCATCGAGTCCGCCAGGGACGCCTATCGGCAGACTTTTGGCCATTTACCCGCATCGCTTGAAGAGCTCATGCAGGAGGGTTACCTGAAAGAACTCCCGAAAGATCCATATGGGGGGAGATTCTATATGGAACCGGACGGGAAGGTAGAAACCACGAGTAAATTTGCCTTTGGAAAAAAAGGGGAGTGACTCGCACTTGAGTTTGGGGTTAAACTATGCATGCGATAGAAATTGCCGGCCTATCCAAGACCTTTAGAGGGAAGAAAGCCGCCCGTGTTGAGGCGCTGAAAGATCTTCGTCTCATTGTAGAGCAGGGAGAGATATTTGGATTCCTGGGCCCTAACGGGGCGGGCAAAAGCACGACGATCAAAACCCTCGTGGGGCTGATTTCTCCAACCGCGGGGAGCGCAAGGATCATGGGCGTTGATATCTCCTCCCATGAAGCGCGCCGTCAAGTCGGGTATCTGCCGGAGAACCCCGCGTTCTATGATTATCTGAGCGCCGAGGAATACCTTCTGTTCGTAGGGAGAACCTTTGCCCTTCAGGAAACCCTGCTGCGGGAAAAGAGTGAATATGTTTTAAGGCTTCTGGATTTGTGGGATGCCCGCAAACGTCAGATGCGCGGCTACAGCAAGGGGATGGTGCAGCGGGTAGGATTGGCCCAGGCCCTCATTCACGATCCTGACGTCTATATTCTCGATGAACCGATGAGCGGCCTTGACCCGGTCGGCCGCGCGCTGGTAAAGGATATCATGATCGATCTGAAGGCGCGTGGTAAATGCGTCTTTTTTAGCACTCATATTATTGCTGATGTTGAAACGGTATGCGACCGGGTAGGCATTATCCTGAAGGGAGAGCTGCAAAGCGTGGAACGAGTGGAAACCATAATGACGGAGGGAATCGTCGGGTTCCACTTGACTATCCGGGAAAGGGGCGCGAATACAACTTCTGAACGGTATGTGGCAAAGGATGAGCTGCCGGCGATGATGCGCGAGTTACAAGCCGCGGAGTGCGAGATAAGCCTTATTGAGCCGAAACGGAAGAGCCTCGAAGATTTCTTTATGGATATAGTCAGGGGAAAAAGCAGCTAGAGCGCAAGTTACATCCTTGATATCACTGGGCGGGAGGTCTTTTAAAGGTTTTGAAGATACTAGCGTACATAAAACTACTGCGGCCAACCCAGTGGCTAAAAAACCTGATGCTCCTTTTCCCGCCATTCCTTGGCGGTGTTCTTTTACACCCCGGCATGGTTAAAAAGGGGGTAATGCCGATAATCGCATTTTGCCTGGCTTCAAGCGCATCTTATATTTTCAACGATATTCTGGACGTCGAAAATGATTCACTCCACCCCAAGAAAAAATCCAGACCGATCCCTTCCGGTCAAGTAAACAAGGCGTCTGCCGCCATTCTGGCTATTTCCCTCTGTGCCGTTGCAATCTCCCTTGGACTACAAGTTTCCCAAAGGTTCCTTTTTTTCCTTCTAATCTTTACTGTTGTTGTTGTATTATATTCAATAAAGCTGAAGGAATTTACGATCGTTGACATTTTCTGTATTTCCGCCTGCTTTCTGTTCCGTCTCCAGGCTGGTGGCGAGGCTT
>JBGQDJ010000138.1:0-7016 GCA_041495805.1 Geobacteraceae bacterium | reverse complement strand
CGGTCTATTTCGTCCGCGACAATGGACCCGGTTTTGACATGGCTCATGTGGAAAAGCTTTTTATCCCTTTCCAGAGTCTTCCCGGCAGGGATGAGTTCAAGGGACACGGCATCGGTCTCTCCACGGTGGAACGGATCATCCGGCGACATGGAGGTTCGGTCTTGGCCGAGGGCGAACCGGGCAAGGGTGCGACCTTCTATTTCACCCTGGAGGCATAGGGTCAGGCAAGCAGATTACCAAACAGCATGTGCAGGAGTATAGCGCAAAAGCTTTTCGTCCTTGGTCACCAATCGCGCCCCCAGCGACATGGCCGTGGCGACAATGATTCGGTCCGCGGGGTCGGCATGGGGAAAGCCGGGCAGACGTACGGATTCGACAGCGATGGCCGTTGACAGCGGCACAAAAGTGACAAACGGTAGAGCCTCGCTCCTGGAAATCCAGTCCCGCGCATCAAGCGCGAGAGAAAGCCTCTCTTTCTCCACCAGCATGGCGACCTCCCACGCGCTGATCGTGGAGATGAACAACTCGCGCCGCCGGACGGCATCATCAATAACCTGTCGCGCCGTGTCGCTGAGCATCTCGGGATTGCTGACCCACCATACCCATGCATGGGTATCAAGCACGATCATTTAAGGGCCTCCCACGCTCCATCCTCCACCGGCTCGCACGGCTCATCATATCTCAGCACAGTATTTCGCAGACCCTTGAAGCATGCTTCCGGATCATCCACATATGGAACAACCTTGAGCACCGGGCGGCCATGGTCGGTAATCACCAGTTCCTCGCCGGTCTGCTCTATGCGGCGAAAATATTCGAGGCTATGGGGTTTGAATTGGGACTTGGAGACGGTTTTTGACATAAAGAAACCTCCCTTGCGATATGACTATGGTAGCATGGTCATTTTCCGTTTGCAAGGGGGTTGTTGGGCAAGCAACGAAAATCATATATATTGTTGATCTCTCAGACGATCAGCCGCGCAAATGCCGGCTCCGCGGTTATCCTCACCGGTCCGCGGCAGCAGTAATCCCCGTCCACCTGGACCGCCCTGTTCCCTGAAACTGCAAACTCTCTGGCCGTGACCAGGGTAATATCGTGGTTATTCCGAATCCTTCCCGCCATGACCGCGAGGGCCAGACGCAGATAGGCGCTGCGGGTTACAGCTGTAATGCAGGCCGCCTGGAATCCCCGAGCAAAGATATCGGCACCGGGGGCCAGGATAAAACTGCCGCCATAGCGCGCCCCATTGCAGACGACCAGGGAATGGCAGTTGATCCTGGCGCCGTCAGCAACAACCTCGAACCTCTCCCTTTCCCAGTTCATCAATTGCCTTGCTGCTGAAAGGAGATAGGCCCCCTTCCCCACTCTCCGTTTTTCACTTTCACGCACATTCTCCACGATCCGGCCGTCTACTCCAATGCCGGCCATGAGGAGGAAACGCCGCTCCACACTACCGGCCATGAGGAGCCCGACCGTCAATGGACGGGTGATTCCCCGCACGATCCTTGACACGGCATCGTCGATTGAATGTATTCCCAGCTCCGCCGCCAGTACGTTCGCTGTCCCCAGGGGGAGGACCGCCAGAACGGCCTTGCCGGGCTCAAGCCCGTTGATCACACCGTTGACTGTGCCGTCTCCGCCGCTTGCCACGACAAAGGGCTCTTTTCGCTCCAGACAGATTTGCCGGGCAAATAGCGTTGCATCAGCGGCGCTCTTCGTAATCAGGAGTTCGCTGGTGAAACCGGCCGCTTCAAGGGCGGCCCTGACATTCCGCAGCTTCAGCTCGGAATAACCGCCGGAAACGGGATTTATAATCAGACTACAGTGAGGTGAGATCAAGAAGTCTCCTGGCTTCCGCATTTGCCGGCATTATTAATCTGTGAGCAGCGGAGTCAGGAGATATTTTTACAGATTTTTCTTAAGGAATGCCAGACGGAAATTGAATTAGAAGATATTTCGGAAGAGATGCTGAATGTTCCCATGACAAAAAAAGGCCCCGGATCGCTCTGGGGCAAAAGGAGGGTGATGTTTTTTCTTTTTTCCGCTTTTGCTTCTTTGATTAAAGAATAAACCATCTCATTTCTTTGTCAAGTAACAGGCAAATATTTTCATATACAAATCCTGACAAAACTGTGTAATCTGTGTTTCGAAATCGGGTTGAGCGAGAGACAGCCTGGAAACTCACGACTAATAATTCTAAAAGCGTATATTTTCCAAGGATAGCTGGAGAGGAATTGCTTATATGACCGAGAGAGCCGCTCCGGAAACCGATGAAATAAGACCTCAGGCAACTCAAGCCGCGACCGCGTCTATGGCGGTTCGACGCCTGGATTACTGCTGGGTGGTGCTTGCAGCAGGTACGCTTGCAGTTTTCGGGGCGCTCGGGCTGGGGCGTTTCGGCTATACCGTGGTACTTCCCGCCATGCAGAAGGGCCTGATGATGGACAACACCCAGGCGGGTGCGATGGCCTCAATGAACCTTGCCGGCTATCTCGCCCTTTCGGTCATAGGCGGTGCGCTTTCCGCCCGCTTCGGACCGCGGCGGGTAATAACCGCAGGGCTAATCCTTGCAGGGGGAGGTATGCTCTGCACCGGTATGGCCGACAGCTACTTTTCCGCCGTATTCTGGCGGGTCCTGACAGGTTTCGGCAGCGGCGCGGCAAATGTGGCGGTCATGGGGATGTGGGGGGGATGGTTTCCCATGAAAAGACGCGGCATGGCAGCGGGGATCGCTGTGACAGGATCATCCCTGGCGCTCATCCTGACCGGTTTCATTGCGCCGCGCATCCTGTCAGCCGGCGGCGCAAGCGGATGGCGGTCGTGCTGGTACGTTTACGGAGCCGTAACGCTTGTCATTGCAATTATCGCCTTTCTCCTGATCCGCAGCCACCCATCGAACCGCGCGCCGGAAGGTGAAGCGTCCGGAGAGTTCCGGAACACGCCGGCTCCCCGTTCTCCCGCGCTTCAGTGGGGGCTGGTCTACCGCTCTCCGTCCGTCTGGCGTCTGGGACTGGTCTATGTGGCGTTCGGCTTCTCATACATCATATACATGACATTCTTCGTCAAACATCTGGTTGCCGAAGGGGGGTATTCGCGGGAGGCGGCAGGCAGACTCTTCATGACCATGGGATGGGCCAGCCTTATGTGTGGTTTTCTCTGGGGGTGGGTCTCTGATCTGATCGGCCGCAGGTATGCATTGGTTATTGTCTATCTGATCAATGCAACCGCCTTTGCCCTGTTTGCCCTCTGGCCCGCCCCCCCCGGATTTACCCTTTCCGCGCTCCTCTTCGGAGTGACTGCCTGGAGCATTCCGGCAATCATGGCCGCAACCTGCGGCGACATGCTTGGACCGCGGCTCGCCCCGGCGGCGCTGGGATTCATCACCCTCTTCTTCGGCATCGGCCAGGCTGTTGCGCCGAGTGTCGCAGGGGCCATGGCGGATGCCTGCGGATCATTCGCACCGGCATTCCTGCTGGCGTCCGGCGTGGCGCTTTGCGGCGCCCTGGGGTCGGCGTTCCTGCGGCCGGTGAAGAGTTACCAGGAATAATACCCGTTCGGGAATATTCTGAAGACAATATTTTATGCTCACTTTCCCCGTCAGCGAAGAAAAGAACAGGTTGCTCAGGGAGCGGATGGCGGCCCTCGGCATCCGTGAGGAGGAGCTGGAGGAGAGTTTTGTCCGCTCGTCCGGCAAGGGTGGGCAACATGTGAACAAGACCTCCACCTGTGTCCGGATAAGGCACCTTCCGACAGGCATCGAAGTGAAGTGCATGGTGGATCGGAGCCAGTCCATCAACCGCTTTCTGGCGCGGCGCGAACTGGTGGAAAAGGTCGCGCTCCTCATGGGGCAAACCACGCCGGCTAGCGCGAAACAGGAAAAGGCACGACGGCAAAAGGCGAGGCGGAAGAGGCGGTCGGCGGGGAAATACGGCGAAACTAACGGGGATGGGGAGGATGGATAAATGACCGGAAACAGGTCTCACACGGAGACGCGGAGACGCGGGGAGAGCGAGATCGTTAACTGCGCGATGGTCCTGCAACCCCGGCCCAATATCCTGGTGTTCTCCTATTGAGGTATCTGATAATTCGCGACTGAAATCATCCAGAGCAATCTTGCTTTCTCCGCGTTCTCCGCGTCTCCGCGTGAGCCGGAATATGAAAAGGTTTTTATAGGTTGACCATGATAAAAGACGAAACACTCCGCATTCTTGAATTCGACAAGGTCCTCGCCATCATCGCGGGATTCGCCAATAGCGACGCCACCCGGCAGGAAATCGACGCTCTCCGCCCCTTGAGTGAGCGCGGTGAGATTGAACTTCGTTTCGGTCAGATTGAAGAGATCCGTCGGCTGGCCCAACTCGGGGTGCCGCTGCGCATCGACCCTTTTCAGGATCTGAGCCCGGTCATGGATATGATACGGCCTGCCGGCGCTGTCCTCGACCCCCGCGACCTTGTTCTGTTCCTGCCGGTGTTGCGAACCCTGGCCTCCGTCGCCAGGCAGTTCGCTTACCGCACCGATATTCCCCTGCTGAAAGACCTGGCGGGCCATGTCAAAGGGTTTCCCGAAATCCTGGAGTTCCTCGAAGCCTCAATAGGCGAGGAAGGAGATATCCTCGACAGCGCATCGAAGCTCCTCTTCGAGCTGCGCGGCCGAAAGCGCGGACTGACCGCCCGTATCCGCAAGAGGCTCGAAGAGATCGTCCGTGAGAGGCAGACAGCAATATTTCTCCAGGACGACTTTATAACCCAGCGTGGAGGACGCTGGGTTATTCCCGTGCGGATGGATTCCAAGGGGATGGTGCCGGGTGTGGTGCATGACGTCTCAAACTCGGGCGAAACGGCCTTCATGGAGCCGATCGAGATAATCGGGCTTGCCAACGAGCTTGAAAACCTGGCCGCGGATGAAAAGGCGGAGCAGATCCGCATACTGCGCCAGATTTGCCAGTGGATCAGGGAAGAACTGACGGAGATGGCAAATGAGTTCCGGACACTCGTTCAACTCGACCTTAGAAACAGTATCGCCCGTTTTGCCGATCTCCTCAGGGCGGAGATCCCTGCAATCAGCGACCTTCCCGTTGTCAGGTTAACAGGGGCGCGCCATCCGCTTCTGATGCTGCTCCAGGGGGAGCGGAGTGGACGGAATGTGGTCCCCCTCGATCTGGTTCTTGGAGAAGAATCACAAGTCATGGTCATCACCGGCCCCAATGCCGGCGGCAAGACCATAGCCATCAAGACCACCGGTCTGCTCCTCGTCATGGCCCTTTCCGGGATACCGCCGTCTGCCGCCTCGACATCCGTCTTCCCGCTGGTCAGCGCCCTGCTGGTTGATATCGGTGACGAACAGTCCATAGAGGAGAACCTTTCCACCTTTTCAGCACATGTTTCCAGGATTGCTGGCATTCTCGGCGAGGCTGATTCCCGCACCCTGGTCCTGCTGGATGAGCTCGGCACCGGTACGGAGCCGGGACAGGGGGCTGCCATTGCCTGCGCTGTACTGCATGACCTCAAGGAGAAAGGTGCGCTCGTCCTCGCCACCACCCATCTCTCGGACATTATCGGTTTTGTCCACCGAACTGATGGGATGGTAAACGCCGCCATGGAATTCGACCGGCAGACCCTCACTCCTCTCTATCGGTTGAAAAGCGGCGAACCGGGCCAGTCTCACGCGCTGGAGATCGCCCGCCGCTACGGCCTCCCGGATCGGGTCATTGCCTTTGCCCAGGGGATGGTGGGTCGCATGGAAGCCGACTTTCATGCGCTTCTTGCTGAGTTGAAGGATATGGGGAGGCGCCGCGAAGAGAAACTCAGGGAGTTGGAGCAACGGGAGCGCCTGTTTCATGAGCGGGAACTTCTGCTGGAAGAGAGCCGCGCCGAGACCGGACGAAAAGAACGGGCAACGCTGGAAAAGGCATTGCAGGAGGCAAAGGAGATCGTCCAGGAGGCAAAGCGTGAAGTCAATGCCATCCTGGACCAGGCGCGGCGCGAAAAGGGGAAACTGGCTAAAAAGGAGATCGAGGAAGCTGAACGAAGGGTGAATGAAAAGATGCGTGAGTTGCACCCGGAGGAGTTTCTGTCAGCGGACCGGCTGGAAAGCGGGATGGTCGTATATGTAAAATCGATCGGCTATGACGCCACAGTCACGGCCATAGACCGCAAGCATGGCCGCCTGCGGGTGCGGGCCGGGCAGATGGAGCTGGAGATTCACCTCTACGATGCGGCTCCGAAAAAAGGGAAGTCGGCAGAGCCGAGGAGCGTTTCCCGAAAGGGGGAACCTGAAACGGCGGAACCTCGTGAGATCAACATAATCGGTCTCAGGGTGGATGATGCACTACCCGAAGTGGAGCGCTTTCTGAACCACGTTTCGCTGGAGGGAGGCGGGACGGCCAGGATCGTCCACGGCAAGGGAACCGGCGCGCTGATGCGGGGAGTGCGCGAATATCTGGACGGACATCCCCTTGTATCGGAATACCGCAAGGGTGAGCAGTTCGAAGGCGGGGACGGGGCTACGGTGGTGACACTGCGCTAACTCTTTACCCTTCAGCCTTCAACCTTCAGTCTTCAGCCTATTTCACTTCCACATTGATCTGCTTCGGCTTGGTCTCCTCTTTCTTGGGGAGGATGATGGTGAGCACGCCTTTCTCGCAACTCGCCTTGACGTTTTCCCTGTCGATGCTCAGGGGGAGCGCGAAGCTGCGCTGGAAGGAACCGAAATACCTTTCTATGCGATGGTAGTTCTCCTTCCTGATCGAGTTGTCCTGTTTTCGCTCCCCGCGCAGGATCAGGGTATTGTCTTCGATCTTCACCTCGATATCCTTCTGGTCCACGTCGGGGAGTTCAGCCTTTATGATCACCGAACTCTCGTCTTCGTAGATGTCCACCGGAGGCTGCCAGGACCCTTCCCTGATGTCTTCTCCGCTCTCCCGGTTCCACGCCTGGTCGATCAGCCTGTTCATCTGCTCCTGAATGGTGCGCAGGTCGCGGAACGGATTGTATCTAACGATAGCCATATAGTTTTCCCT
>JBGQDJ010000137.1:0-7031 GCA_041495805.1 Geobacteraceae bacterium | reverse complement strand
GCCGCAATATCCTTCTCCCGCGCAGGGAGAGCGCATCCACTTTGGCGGTGAGCATCCGGATGGTGGGAATCTGCTCCCTGGCCAGGCGTTCATCGAGGTAGAGGCGCAAGGTTTCCTCAAGCGCGGCAAGGGTCAGTTTGTCAATGCGCAACGCACGCAGCAGCGGGTGTTTTCTGAGCGGTTCCAGGCAGCTCCTTTTGCCGACGATGATCCCGGCTTGCGGTCCTCCCAGCAGTTTGTCACCGCTGAAGGTGATCAGATCGACGCCGGCCCGGACATACTCCTGGACCATCGGCTCGCCGGGAATGCCCGCGCTGGCAAAATCGAACAGGTTGCCGCTGCCGATATCCGCCATGACGGGAATGGCCGATTCCCTTCCGATTTCCGCCAGCTCGGCCGGGCTCAGTCCGGCGGTGAAACCAACGATGGCGAAGTTGCTGGTGTGTACCTTGAGCAAAAGCCCCGTCTCGGGACCCATTGCCTGGCGGTAATCGGAGGGATGGGTCCTGTTGGTGGTCCCGACCTCCTTCAGAACGGCGCCGCTTAGGCGCATGATGTCGGGAATCCGGAAGGATCCGCCGATTTCCACGAGCTCTCCCCTGGAGACTACGACCTCTTTCCCCCCAGCCAGTGCCGACAGCGCCAGGAGAACCGCCGCCGCGTTGTTGTTGACGACCAGGGCCGCTTCCGCGCCGGTCAATCGGCAGAGGAGAGGTTCCACGTGGGAGTATCTGCTCCCCCGCTCCCCGCTTTGGAGATTGAATTCCAGGTTTGAATAACCGAATGCCGTGTCGAGAAGCTTTTCCCTGACGGCTAGCGAAAGCGGCGATCTCCCCAGATTCGTATGAATGACCACCCCTGTGCCGTTTACCACCCGTTTCAGGCTTGGAGCGGTCGACGCTGCGAGCTCTGCCAGGACACGTTCCGTAATGGTCTTTTCGTCGATGGAATCGGGAAAGATGTTTTTCTGCCTGATATCCGTGCGCAGGGAATCCAGCGCCGAGCGGATCGCCTCCATGACAACCGGCCTCGGGTAACGGCTACAGGCGGCCCTGATTTCAGGCCATTCCAGGATCTTGTCTACCTTGGGAATATTTTTGAACAAGGATGCGCCTTTCGAGGAGATATTGCGACTGACAACTACTCAGGTGCAAAGGCTGAAGTATACTAATCATCCCGCGTAGTAGTAGTTGCATTTATCGAATAACCGCTCTTTTTTCGGCCCCATTGTAAACAGTGTTTATAAATTGGTCAAGTATTCAGCCGATGAGCGGAAAAATAATAGAATGATTTTGGTCAAAATATGTGATAGAAAGTGGAAGTAGTTCCGCGTATAATAATGTAGAAGTTCTGTGCAAGCTTTCGTGCAAAAAGAGGTAACAGATCCATACCCTGACGATCAAATTTCATGAACAAAGGTGAGTTTATCATGACAAAAGCAGACCTCGTAGATAAGATCCACGCCAATACCGGGCTCACGAAAGATGAAGCCTTCGCGTATCTGGAAACAATCCTTGAAACAATCAAGAAGACCCTTGAGACGGCTGAAACCGTGAAAATTACCGGATTCGGTAGCTTAGTCGTCAAGAAGAAGGAAAACCGCAAGGGACGGAATCCCCAGACCGGTGAGCCGATAACGATCACCGCCAGGAAGATACTGACATTCAAGCCCAGCACACTGCTCAGGCAGGCCATCAACACGTAGATGAAGAGGAGAGCCGACCATGGCAATGACAGTTGAAATCAAGGGGAACAAACTCTGCATCGAGATCGATCTGGAAAAACCGACGCCGTCGGCATCCGGCAAAACCCTCGTGGTGGCCAGCACACGGGGAGACGCCGTCACTGAAGCCATGGTCGACGGCAAACCGGTCACTATCGGCCTGAATGCTTATATCAAGCCCTGAGATGACAGAGGCGGTCTACATATGAACCGGCGCCGGAGATCATCCGAGCCGACGGAATGCCACGGCCTTGATAACCGCGAAAAGTTCGCTTCCTGACCTGATCCCCAGTTCTTCCGCGGCAGACTCGACTATTTCAGCCACCATCAGTTGATCTCCGCACGCCAACTCTACCCCGATCCTGTTGCCTGAAACAAAGGTGTTCGCCACCGTGCATGCGATCAGGTTTCTGGCGCTGATCGCCTCGGGGTGCCGCTTACAGAGAATGATATCCTTGGATGAGAGTTCGAAAAGCGCCTCCGCCCGGTCGTCGCCGGCGGATATATGGAGATCCTGATCGCCCCAGCGGTATGCGAAAAGACCTTCTGACCGCCGGGGTGCCGTCACCTTGAGCAGGTTGATGTACCCCACCGGACTTTTCCCCATCCTGTCCCGAGCCAGTTGGTCGGCCGTTGTCAACGCTGCATTGCGGCCGCCGGACAACACGATGACCTGGTCGGCCATCAACCGCATTTCTACCAGGGAATGTGAGATGAAAAAGTAGGGAATTCCGAACCGTTCGCTCACGCTCTTCAGGTAGGGGATGATCTGGAACTTGAGGTTGTCATCCAGGGCCGACATCGGTTCGTCCATCAAAAGAAGCCGTGGGTTGGCAAGGACCGCCCGCCCCAGCGACACCCTCTGTTTCTCCCCGCCGGAGAGGTTGTTGACTCCCCGATCGAGGAGCCCATCCAGATTCAGCACATCAACGAGAGTGGCGAAATCTATGGTTCGTTGTTCGGGGAGGGTCCGCCTGAATCCGTACAACAGATTCGATTCAACGCTTAGATGCGGAAACAATGTTGGTTGCTGGAAAACAACGGCGATCCTCCTCCGCTCCGGCGGGATGTTGATACGTCTTTCGCTGCTGAAGAGAGATTCTCCATCCAGGGTGATCTCCCCCCGGTCCGGCTGGAGCAATCCGGCAAGCATCCCGACCAGCGTCGACTTGCCGCTTCCCGACTCGCCGAAAATGCCTACCCGCTCTCCGGAGACCGCAAAGTCAAAATCCATGGCAATTGCGCCGTAGCTCTTCCCTGCCTTGACCCTCATCTCCATGTCAACTCCTCCTCACCAGCTTTGCCCCCATGACCTCATGGAATATGAGTACTACCAGCGAGAGAAGAACCGATATTATGCAGAGGGAGAGGGCCATCGTCTCGCTTCCGGGAGAGGCGGCATACTCGTAGATGGCCAGCGGGATCGTCTGGGTTACGCCGGGGATGTTGCCGGCCACGATGATCGTGGCGCCGAATTCCCCCAGGCTGCGGGCGAACATGAGGGATGAGCCGGCAATGATTCCTCGCGTGGAGAGCGGCAGGATAATGGTGAAGAGGGTATCATACCAGTGGGCGCCGAGGGTGCGCGAGGCATGGATCAGCTGCCGGTCAATGGACTCCATGCCGATCCGCATCGACCTGACCAGCAGAGGGAAGCCGACCACCGCCGAGGCTATCACCGCCGCTTTCCAGGTGAAGATGATCCGTATTCCGGCGGCCTCCAGCATCCCTCCGAGCCAGCCATGCCTGCCGAGCAGGATGAGCAGGAAATAACCTATAACAACCGGCGGGAGTGTAAGCGGCAGGTTTATCAGAACCTCAAGCAGCAGCTTCCCCCTGAATACACCATAGGTGAGTATGTATGACAGGAGAAAGCCAAGGGGCAGTGACAGGATAGTGGCAGTGATTGCGACCTTTACCGATAAACCGATGGCCTCGTAGTCAGCAGGGGTGAATGTCAGCATTGTATGTCAGCCATCTATCCGCAGACCTCGCTCTTCACGATACTCCGCATTTTCTTCAATCTTCCGATACCGAATTTGCAGGCGGAAAAGGCATCTTCACTGGCAGGGGAACTGACGGCGACCAGCGAAATGATTTCGCCGATGCCGACCCGGCCGATCCTGCGTATGAGCAAGATATCTTCAATGCTCCATGATTCGGCGACATCTCCGGCTATCGTCAGCAGTTCACCTTCGCCGTCGCCGACTACTGAATAATCGATATGGCAGGTTACACCATCGTGGCCTTCCATCTCCTTGACAACCGCATAATGGAAGAGCACCGAGCCCGAGCTTTTTTTTGCGATCAGTGCGTATGCCTCCCGCGGGTCGATCGGATCTTTGGTAATTAAAACCAAGGCGATTCTCCCTTTTCCGGAGTGGTTGACTCGAACTTCCTGCTAACGTAAATCAAAACCATATTTCCTGAGCACACTCCCGGCTTCCTCCGACTGCAGGAAACGGTAGAAAGCCAGTACCTCGCCGTTTTTCGCCCCTGCCACAGTCAACCCCATTGGATAGGTTACCCGCGAATAGAGTTCCCTGGGAACGATGAAGAGAATCCGCGCCTGCTTTGCCTGGAGGGCGTCGGTCCGATAGACAAAAGCGCCGTCCACCTCTCCACGTTCTGCATACATCAGACATTCACGCACATCCTTGGCCATCACCAGCTTCTTCTCCAACTGCTTGTCGATGCCGGCCTTCCTCAAGGCTTCCATGGCGTACTCGCCTGCCGGTACGCTCTTGGGGCTGCCGATTGCGATCTTCTCAAGCTTCGGCAGATCCTGCATGGAGGATGCCTTACCGGCGGCGCCGGCAAAGACCAGGGTATTGAAGGTAAAGGTGCTGATGCTTCCGTTATCGACCAGTTTCTTGTTCTTCAGATAATCCATCCACTCCGGGTTGGCCGAAATGAAGATGTCGGCGGGCGCGCCGTTCTCGATCTGCTTGGCCAGGGCGCCGGATGCGCCATAGTTCTTTAGAAATTTCACACCCTGGTGAGTTCCGGCAAAGGAGGCGGTCAATTCGTTGATAACTTCCTTGAGGCTGGCGGCAACTGAGAGGTTGACTTCACCTGCCTGTACCGGGCCCGTCATGAACAGAACAGATAAAACTGTCATGAGCAGTTTCACAACGTTACTCATCCATTAATCCTCCATCATCTTATGTCCCATGTTCATTATGACCCTGCCGACCCGAGTAAATGTCAAAAAAAGACACAAGGTAAAAGGGATGACATTTGAAAAATCCTAAGTCATTGACCTGTTGCCCTGTGCCAATTACTTATCTCAGCTTATACCCAAAATAACGCTCGAAGCCTTGAAGATGGCGCAGGCGTGGCCGCCTTCCTTAAGACCCAGTTTTTTTGTGCTCTCATGGGTGATTACTGCGCTCACGGTATTGCCACCCCCGATATCCACCTCCACGTCGCTGCTGACCGGACCTTCGATGATCCTGGAAATCGTGCCGCACATGATGTTGCGGGCACTGATTTTAGCGTCATGGAGATCGGAGCCGATGAGAATCGAACTCGCCTTTATAATGGCGTAGGCGTCCTTGCCGACCGTCAGACCTAGGGTATCGATGCTGCCGTTGGTGACAATTGCGGCGATTGGGGTCCCCCCCTTCAGGGTAAGAGTTACCTCGGTGTTGACCACCCCTTTCTTGATGTCGGTCACAGAACCGGAAAATACATTACGCGCGCTGACTTTCATAGATATCCTCCTTAAGAATTTGTAGAGGGTATCGACGTCGCCCACCCGCTCCGAAAGGTTTAGGAGATATTTCCTGTGTTCTTCCTGGATGATCCTGAAGCGCCGGATGATATCCTTTCCTTCAGAGGTCAGATAGGTGCCGCCTCCACCCTTTCCGCCCGTCATCCGCTCAACGAGCGGCTGATCGGCCATATTGTTCATCATGTTGACGATTTCCCAGGCGGTCTTGTAGCTGATGCCGACCACTTTGGCCGCCTTTGTGATGGAGCCGCACTCGTCGATTTTTTCCAGCAGGTTGATCCTGTCTCCCCCCAGAAACTTGTGGTCGTCCTTATGGAACCAGAAGGAGCCTTCAATCTCCATCGATTTTATCCCGGATTCCATCTATCGCACCCCCCATGTTTGGTTGCAAACGACATTACTACTGGGGCGGATATTACCCTATATTTTTATTATACACCATTCAATTTTATATGGAACAACCGGTTGAGATGGCATCGGTAAAAAAGAGGGGGGGGATTTCTCCCCCCCAAATGAAGGAGGTTATAACGGTATTAAGCTCTATGTCAAACCCGATTATTCATCTTTCTTCCCTGCGTCCGGAAAGAAGAGCGGTGAACCGAATTTCATGACGCCGAATGTTTTGATGATCTCCTGTGTCTTGTTGGAGACCATGAAGTCGGCAAACGCCTTTGCGCCCGCGTGGTTTACCTTGGGCCACTTGGCGGGGTTCACCTCCATGACATGGTAGATGTTCAGCAGCGACGCGTCGCCTTCGACGAGGATGTCGAGGCCGAGGGTCTTTTTCAGAGACAGGTAGGTGCCACGGTCCGTGATGGTGTAGCCTTTCTTCTCAGCGGTGACATTCAGTGTCTCTCCCATGCCGAGGCCGGTCTGCTGGTACCACTTCTGCCCCTCCGGATTCAGTCCGATTGCTTTCCAGAGCTTTTTCTCCAGGGCGTTCGTGCCGGAATTATCCGCACGGGAGAGGAACAGGGCATTGGCCGCGGCAATCTGCTTCAAGGCCCCTTTGGATGATTTAATGCCTTTGATCTTTGCTGTATCTGTGGGAGGCCCCACGATGATGAAGTCGTTGTGCATTACCAACCTGCGATTGATGGCGAATCCCTGTTCAGCCATCTTCTTCTCCGCGTCGGGAGAGTGGACAAGGAGGACATCCGCTTCACCTTTTTCACCCATCTTCATTGCCTGGCCGGAACCGACCGAAATGGTCTTTACAAAATAGCCGGTATCCTTTTCGAAGACCGGAAGCAGGACATCCAGCAGGCCGGAATCCTGTGTGCTGGTTGTCGTTGCCAGAATAATAGTTTTCGTATCGGCCATAGCCTGCGGGACAGCGAAAGCAACGAGAGCCAGCAGAAGCGCCGCGCAAAAAACCGGTAACGTTTTTAAATATTTCATACTCCTACCTCCCCTGTAAATGTTATTTCGACATATAAGGGACTCGGTAAACACCAATATCCCGTTTTAGCATCCCGTCTTCGGGCCATATTTCGCCGTGCCTCAGTCGCAAAATCCTCGACGTAGCTATGCTACGTCTGCGGTTTTGCTCAATCAGCTCGACAAAATCTG